>NZ_LXPC01000013.1:0-277280 GCF_003590275.1 Dehalobacter sp. MCB1
CGGACTCAGGTAATCTTTTTATTGTCTGATGTGTTAAATCTATTCGTTTTCTAAATTTTTTAATATTTTAAAAGGAATATCATGTCGGGGCTTGAATCTTAGGCTTCATTGTTCTTTTCGGACGAGCTTTTACGGCCATTTCCTTGTAGTTGGGCGATTGGTTCGTTGTTTCTCTGGCAGCAGTGTCTTTCTTATTTGTGTCCTTAATTGCTTCGCTGTTTATTTCCTGGATGATGACCAAAATCATCGGACGTCTGCCGGTCTTCTGATAGAGGTGTCTTCCGACAATATCTTTGACCTTGTTTTTGATCGGGGCCCATTGATTGATACCCTTCTGCTGGCATTCCTGCATAGCCTCCCGGATCAGGTACCTGACTTCGCTGATGATTTCCTCCGACTCCCGTACATAAATAAACCCGCGGGTGACGACATCAGGTCCTGCGACCAATGCACCGGTCGGACGGCTGACAGTCAGGACAGTAATCAATATCCCATCCTGCGATAACTGTTTACGGTCACGCAGTACAATATTGCCGACATCACCAATTCCGAAGCCATCGATCAGAACTCTGCCTGCCGGAATACTTTCGGCCATTTTAGCGCCCTCGTCCGTGAATTCCAAAACACTGCCGTTTTCGGCAATAAAGATATTTTCTTTGGGGATGCCGACCTGCTGTGCGAGTTCAGCGTGCTTGACAAGCATGCGGTACTCACCATGGACAGGGAGGAAATATTTCGGTTTCACCATACTGAACATCAATTTAAGTTCTTCTTCACTGGCATGCCCCGAAACGTGCATTCCTGAAATCGGTTCATAGATGACATGCGCTCCGAGTTTGAGCAGCTGGTCGATATTGCGTGAAATGGCTTTCTCGTTGCCGGGAATCGCGCTGGCCGAAATAATGACCGTGTCGTTCTCACTGATTGAGATCTGGCGGTGGTCACCGCTGGCTATTCTGCTTAAAGCCGACATCGGTTCCCCTTGGCTGCCTGTGGTTAGGATGCAGAGCTGGTTGCCGGGATAATCCATTGCCTTGTCTACTTCAATTAGGGTGCCTTCCGGTATATCAAGATAACCCAAATCCATCGCGATATTAATGACATTGACCATGCTTCGTCCGATTGCGGCAACTTTGCGTTGGCATTTGACCGCAGCGGAAATCGCCTGCTGCAGCCTGTTGATATTTGAAGCAAAACTAGCAAAGATAATCCGTCCTTCGGCGTGGAAAAAGGCTTCATCAATATTTTGGCCGACAGACCGCTCGGACATGGTAAAGCCGGGACGGTCGACATTCGTGCTGTCGGACATCAGGCATAGAACGCCGTGTTCCCCTAGCTCGGTAAATTTGTGTATATCCAGGACATCACCACTGACAGGCGTATGGTCGAGCTTAAAATCTCCGGTATGGACAATGGTACCGATCGGTGTATGGATTGCCAGGCCGACAGAGCCTGGAATACTGTGGCTGATGTTGATGAATTCGACCCGGAAAGCGCCGAGCCGGACCGTGTCATTCGGATGAATGACATTGAGTGTCACTTTTGTAATATTTGCTTCCTTCAGTTTGGACTGAATCAGGCCAATTGTAAGGCGTGTCCCATAAACAGGGACATTGAGATCCTTCAATAAATAAGGGAGAGCCCCAATGTGATCTTCATGGCCATGAGTGATGAGTATCCCAGCAACCATTGCCTGGTTTTCAATCAAATACGTATAGTCCGGAATCACGATGTCAATACCTAAGAGGTCTTCATTCGGAAATGTTAGACCAGCATCAACCAGGATAATTTTATTATTATACCGGATGACGGTCATGTTCTTGCCGATTTCCCCGAGACCTCCGAGAGGAATAATTTGCAGTTTATTCTCTTTTGTCAAAAACTTTTACCTCCATATTTTGTGTTGCGTCAAACAAGCAGAAAACAAGCCAAAATACGGTTAAACCCAAACGCCCCGGTGTTTAAGCATATTTCAGTAATTTTTTATTAGCCGTTCTGAGGCACATTAACTATTATTATATCACGTATTTATGTTTTTAAACAAATATTACCTGGGAAACCTTTCTAATACAATTTGAATGCAAATTGGGCCCTTTCGCTTAAAACCTTTTGACTTTTTTATGCTGCCTCAGTATAATAAAGAAAACTTTGCTGGCGCAAAGCCTTTTGTTGTTGGCGGCAGTATCGAATTTAGAGTGGGATTGGCAGAGGGGCTGAAAGATTTCCCGATTCATTGCCGGCTGGAACCGTACAACCGTATACTATTCCGGTATGAAGTATGTTATGTGAGTCTTTCGTCCTTTGGGCCGGAAGATTTTTTTGGTTCGAAAGGAGCCTTTTTATGAGTGAGGATCAACAGATGGCCAAAACATATGATCCTGGCCAGGTAGAGGAAAAATGGTATGAATATTGGGAACAAAACGGATTTTTTACGCCCAAAGTTGAACCGGAGCAGAAACCTTTCAGCATTGTGATGCCGCCGCCGAATGTAACCGGGTCTTTGCATCTCGGACACGCGATGGATAACACGCTGCAGGATATTCTGGCCCGTTATAAAAGAATGCAGGGATATAATACGTTATGGCTTCCCGGTACAGACCACGCGGGCATTGCCACCCAGGCCAAAGTCGAAGAACAGCTGGCCAAAGAAGGAACGAACAGACACGAACTTGGAAGAGAAAAATTTCTGGAAAGAGTCTGGGCCTGGAAAGAACAGTATGGCGGTACAATCACCCGTCAGCTGCGCAAGCTGGGTGCTTCCTGTGATTGGTCACGGGAACGGTTTACTATGGACGAAGGATGTTCCAAGGCTGTAAGAGAAGTCTTTGTCAACCTGTACAACAAAGGCCTGATTTATAGAGGAAATTATATTGTCAATTGGTGTTCCAAGTGCCATACGACCATTTCAGATATTGAAGTCGAACATAATGAACGGGAAGGGAACTTGTGGCATATCCGTTATCCGGCAGCGGATGGCGGAGAAGGCGTTATTGTGGCAACGACACGTCCCGAAACGATGCTTGGAGACGTAGCAGTCGCCGTACACCCTGAGGATGAACGGTACCGGCATCTTGCAGGAAAGAATGTGATCCTTCCTTTAGTGAAAAGAGAGATTCCGGTGATTACCGACGAATATGTCGAGAAGGAATTTGGCACCGGCGCAGTCAAAATTACGCCTGCGCATGACCCAAATGACTTTGAGATGGGCCTCCGTCATCATCTGGAGCAGATTAATATCATGAACAGTGATGCCACCATCAATGAAAACGGCGGCAAGTACCAGGGGCTAGATCGTTACGAAGCACGTCGTCGGATCGTTAAAGATCTGGAGGAACTCGGTCTTTTAGTTAAGATAGAACCGCATACCCATGCAGTGGGCGAGTGTTACCGCTGTTCCACAGTAGTTGAGCCCCGAGTCAGCAGGCAGTGGTTTGTAAAAATGAATCCTTTGGCTGAACCGGCAATTAAAGTCGTGCAAGATGGCGATCTGCAGTTTGTGCCTGACCGTTTTGCAAGGATCTATACAGGCTGGCTGGAAAATATCCGGGATTGGTGCATCTCCCGGCAGCTCTGGTGGGGTCATCGTATTCCGGTTTGGTATTGTCAGGATTGCGGAGCTGAAGTTTGCGTGAAAGAGGATCCGGCGGCATGTCCGAAATGCGGAAGCCATCACCTGCAGCAGGATCCCGATGTTCTGGATACGTGGTTTTCTTCAGCGCTCTGGCCGTTTTCGACCATGGGATGGCCCGAAAATACCGCTGAACTGGAACAGTTTTATCCGACGAGTGTTCTGGTTACCGGCAGGGATATTATTTTCTTCTGGGTAGCCCGGATGATTTTTATGGGACTGGAATTCCGGGAAGATGTTCCGTTCCACAAGGTAATGATTCACGGGTTGGTTCTCGACCCGCAGGGGCGCAAGATGAGTAAATCACTTGGCAACGGTGTCGATCCGATTGAAGTCATTAATCAATATGGCGCGGACACCCTGAGGTTTATGCTGATTACCGGCAACACGCCGGGTAATGATCTGAGATTCCATTTTGAAAAACTAGAGTCTACCAGAAACTTTTTGAATAAAATCTGGAATGCCTCCCGTTTTGTGCTGATGAATCTTGAGGACTACCAACCGGAAGCTAAGGAATCGCCTGCCGGATCGGATGCTGCTGAGCTTACCCTGGCAGACAAATGGATCCTGTCGCGCTATGAAGATACGGTTCAGAATGTCACAGCTGCTTTAGAGCGATTTGACCTTGGGGAAGCCGGCAGAATGCTCTATGAATTTATCTGGAATGAATATTGTGACTGGTACATCGAGCTGACCAAAAAACGGCTCTATATGAAAGAAAACCAGTCTGAACGCCAGATTGCCCAGCGCATTCTCTTTGAAGTACTGGAAGGGACCATGAGACTGCTTCACCCGTTTATGCCGTTCTTAACTGAGGAGATCTGGCAGCATCTGCCTGTTAAAGGTAAAACGATTGTGCTCAGCTCCTGGCCCAAAGTTGAAGGGTATCGCAACGAGCAGGTTGAAAAAGATATGAATATCCTGATGGATATTATTCGGGCAGTGCGCAATATCCGGGCAGAAATGGGTGTCGCTCCGGGCCGCAGGGCAGATATCCTGCTCGTAGCTCCCGAAAAAGATATGCTCGCAGTTCTGCAAAGCGGCTTTGCGGATATTCGTCAGCTTGCAGTTGCAGAAGCTATCACAATTCTGCAGCAGATGGAGAATAAACCGCCACAGTCCGCAAGTGCGGTCCTTACTGGTGTTACCGTTTATATCCCACTGAAGGGGCTGCTTGACTTGGACAAAGAAGTGTCCAAGGTTCGCAAGGAAATCGAAAATACGATCAAGGAACAGAAAAGGTTGGAAGACAAGCTCGGCAACCTGGGGTTTACCTCGAAAGCGCCGGAAGAGGTCGTCCAAAAGGAAAGAGAGAAGCTGGATGATATCATGGCCAGAATGCGTTCTTTGAAACTCAGACTATCTGATTTAAGCGAAGAGCTTGAATAAATCTTGCAAAGGATTGAGGATAATGACGGGATACGAAGAGACGCAGGAATATATCAAGAACCTGACGAAATTTGGCATAAACCTCGGATTGGAGCGCATTAAGGCTTTGCTGGAGCGTCTGGACCACCCGGAAAGAAAAATCAAAGTCATTCATATTGGTGGCACTAACGGAAAAGGTTCGACGACCGTGATGCTCCAGTCGATTCTGAAACAGGCCGGTTATAAAGCAGGAATGTTTACGTCCCCTCACCTTCATGATTTTCGGGAAAGAATCACGATCAACGGGGAGATGATTTCACGGGAAGATGTAGTTTCAGGCATTAATAGGCTGAAACCTCATCTTGAGGAAATGGAGCGTCTTGGGATTGAACATCCGACCGAATTTGAAGTCTGTACGGCGCTGGCTCTGTGTTATTTTGCCGAGAAACAACCCGATCTCGTCCTTCTTGAGGTTGGTCTCGGCGGTGAAATTGATTCTACCAATGTGGTTACGCCTTTAATATCCGTGCTGACCAGTATTGGGATGGACCATATGGATTATCTTGGAGATACGCTTGAAGCGATCGCCGGGGTAAAGGCCGGCATTATTAAGGAGAACGTTCCGGTGATCACATCTTCGGACAGGCCGGAAGTTTTGAAGGTCATTGAGGACCGGGCTGCCCAAAAAGGATCCAGGCTGATTGAGGTAGGCCGCGATGTACACTGGCAGCATGCTGCCGATGGCTTGTGGCGTTTTTCCTATGAAGGTTTGTACTGGTCTTATTCAGACCTGGAACTTGCACTTCTTGGGGAACATCAGTTTACCAATGCAGCGGCTACGTTGGCAATCTGCGAAGTGTTAGTCGAAACGTATTCTCTGAATATCCCTGAAAACGCTGTCAGGGAAGGTCTCAAGGCAGTCCGCTGGCCAGGTAGACTGGAAATCTTGTTGCAGAATCCTAAAGTTCTCCTGGACGGGGCACATAATGCCGATGGGATGCTATCTCTGGCTAAAGCCCTTCAACAATACGCCGACGGACCATTGAGAAGGAACCGGTTGTTGCTTTGTCTCGGTATGCTTAGGGACAAAGAAATAGAAAAAGCCGTTGAGATTATCGCACCGCTGGCCGATGAAATCATCGTAACAAAGCCGGATTCCCCAAGGGCTGGGGACTGGGAGTATGTAGCAAGAATCGCACAGAAGTATCTGGCACAGGAAAACGTATTGACGGTCGAAGATCCTGCCGAAGCAGTAAGAAAAGGGCTTGAAAAAATGAAGCCGGATGATCTGCTTTGTGTCACCGGCTCCCTGTATATGATTTCCGGGGTAAGAAAATTTTTGTTGGATCATTATATTTATTGCCGCTCCTTCATATGATCTGAATAAAAAGATTTGAAGGAGTTGCCTGATGGAAAAAAAATTTAGATCAGGTGTTTTGATTTCAATTATAATGGTAATACTAGGATTATCTGCTGTCGGCTGCTTTGTATGGCATACAGGAAAGATGTTTGTCGGGCTTGTTTCCTCAGAGACTACCGCAACCTCAGAAAATCCGTCAAAAACAAGCAGCGAGATTCTCAATTTGCCGGAAATCAAACTTTGGACCTGTCAGATCGGTGTTTATAAGGATAAAAAAAATGCCGAAGCATTGCTGCAGAATTTGCATAACAAGGGTTGCCAGGCCGTAATAATCAGCAAGGAGCCTTATCAGGTTGCGGTGGGCGCCTTTGGCTCTGATGAAGAGGCACTTTCTTATTACCAGGGCTTATTAGAAAACGGCATTGATTCATGGGTCAGGGAAGTGACGTATCCTGCTTTACACTATAAGGTCAGTGGCAGCGAAACGGAAACAGTATTGAAAATCCTCGAACTAGCGAATTCATTATGTGCAAATCTAGGACAAGACTATGACCGAACTGATGCAGCAGATAGAATCCGGAATGTTATAAACAGTGATTATCCGGAAGATTTCAGGCATTTGCAGGATGATTTGAGTACCCTTAATGCTTCCCTGGATAGTCAGGGAAATTCTCAATATAAATATAATCAGCAGCTTCTTCAAGTCTTTGCTGAGTATAAATGGGTTACTTACAAGTATTTTGAACAGAATCCCTGATTATTTTAAGTAAGGGTCAAAAACATTATTAGTACAGTAATATCTTGTGTTTCCTTCCGTTTAATTGCATTTTCTTTGGCTAGTGATATAATTAACTTATCTTTGAAGTCAGACGAAATGGGGGATTTGGATTTGAAAACATTGAAAATTCCTGAAGCAACCATTATAAGGCTTTCCGTATATTCTCGTTACTTAACAGAGATAGACCGCAAAGGAATCATAACGATTTCTTCAGGTGATATTGCTGAAGGAGTAGGTGTAAGTCCTGCTCAGGTTCGTAAAGACCTTGCTTATTTTGGCGAGTTTGGAATCCGCGGAGTAGGTTACAATGTCAAAGACCTGCATAAAAACATTCTTCGGATCATGGGGCTCAGCAATGAGTGGAGCGTCTGCCTCGTAGGACTGGGCAACCTCGGACTGGCCCTGAGTACGTATAAGGGTTTTAAAGAACGCGGATTTTCGATCATCAATATTTTTGACAACGATCCGCAAAAAATTGGGATGAGGATTAACGATATCGAAGTATTGCCGATTGATAAGATGGAAGAAGTCGTCGCCCAAAATCAGATCCAAATTGGGGCAATCACTGTCCCGGCATCCGCGGCCCAGGAAATTGTTGATAAACTTGTTAAAGGCGGAGTCCAGGCCATTTTGAATTTTGCGCCTGTGGTTTTAAATGTTCCTCCCACTGTGGAACTCAGAAATGTTGATTTGTCTGTAAACCTTGAAGTTCTGACATTCAATCTGGGCGGAAAAATGGCTTAAGAACATTGTTTTTCTAAAAATATGACAGCATGGAATCTCATATGGAAATTAAGGAAGGTATTCCCGATATGCTAACACTGGATACCTTCTTTTTTGTTTTTCTGTTGTACGAAGAAAGATTCTACATTTGGAATTTATAAAGATTCAATCCCCAGTCTCTATATGATGGCTAGACTAACCCGAGAATAGCTACTTAACAAAATATCAAGCCAAAGGCTTTATTAATTTCACATTTACAGGTAAAATGAATTATTAAACACTTTTAAGCAATTCTTAGATGTACAGAGTATTTTTGGGAGGGAAGAGAATGGCGGACAAGCATATTTCAATTTATGACACGACGCTGAGGGACGGAGCTCAGGGAGAAGGCATCCACTTCTCGGCCAAAGATAAGTTTTTCTATATGCAAAAGATGATTGAAGCCGGTATCGACTATGTGGAAGCCGGCTGGCCAGGTGCGAATCCTAAAGATAATGAGTTTTACCGTGCGATGTCATCCTGGACGGATTTTGCCGAGAATGAAGACTGGCGTTCTCGGACGAGAGTCGTTGCATTCGGCAGCACCTGCAGGGTCGGCGAATCTCCGGAAAAAAGTGATTTATTGAACGGACTGATTGCTTCCGGAGCAGATACTCTGACGATTTTTGGAAAGACCTGGAAGCTCCATGTTGAGACGGTCTTAAGAACAAGTCTGCAAGAAAACTTAAGAATTATCAGAGAATCTGTCGAATATCTTGTGAAAGCCGGCAAAGAAGTTTTTTTTGATGCGGAACACTATTTTGACGGTTGGCAGGATGACCCTGCTTTTGCGTTAAGCTGTCTGGAAGCCGCTATGCTTGGCGGAGCGAAAGGGCTTGTCCTCTGCGACACGAATGGCGGCACCTATACCAGGGAAATCACGAACGGGGTGCAGGTTGTCAGGAAGGAGCTTTCCCCTGTCGTACTTGGTATTCATACTCACAATGATGGAGGACTGGCTGTTATAAATACGCTGGCGGCTGTTGAGGCAGGAGTGAATCAGATCCAGGGAACCTGGAATGGTTTCGGGGAACGCTGCGGCAATGCAAACTTAAGCACGCTGATACCCTGGCTGCAGCTGAAATTAGGCTATCATCTTCTTGAACCTGAGGTTCTGCACAATATTTCTTATTTAAGCAGGTATGTGGCGGAACTAGCCAATTATCCGTTTGATGAGAAACAACCGTTTGTGGGCAGAAGCGCATTTGCCCATAAAGCGGGTATGCATGTCGATGCGGTTATGAAGAACAACAAAACCTTTGAGCACATTGACCCTGCTTCAGTCGGGAATGAACGTCGGGTCCTGATCTCAGATCAATCCGGAAAAGCAAACTTGTGTTTGAAAATGCGCCGGTTCAGACCTGAGATTGAAAAAGATGATCCGCTCGTGGAACTGGCGATGGAAAGAATCAAGAATGCCGAAAACGAAGGATTTCAGTATGAGACAGCAGAGGGCAGCCTGGATCTGCTATTAATGGAGATCATGGGCAAATATGAACAGCCGTTTACGCTTGAAGATTATCATGTTTGGAGTGATCCGCTGCGCGGTGAGCTTGACTCAGTAGCAGTCGTGAAAGTGCAGGTGGAAGACAAACAGGTTCATATTGCAGCCGAAGGAGACGGGCCGGTTCATGCGCTTGACCAAGCTCTCAGAAGCACTTTGGGTGCCTTCTTCCCGGCTATTGAAGAGAGTGAGCTGACAGACTATAAAGTTAGGGTTCTTGACGGCTCCAGGGGCACAGGTTCAGTTGTCCGGGTTGTAGTTGAAACGAAGCATGGTGTCAATACCTGGGGAACGATCGGGGTATCCAGTAATATTATTAAGGCCAGTGCCAAAGCGCTGCTTGATGCACTTTATCTGGTTATCTTAAGCTCTCGGGGTAAGGCATAGACTTTTGCATTTTGTCGTAAGAGTGTTAATACACGCTGGACTTGTCAAAAAAAGGGAATAATGCTAGACTAATAGGAGAATTAACAGCCGGGGAACGATGACCCTGGCTTGTTAAATATTTACTTCATTCATGCTCCGTTCACAGCGGAACGGTGATCCATAGACTGATCATAAGTTCGGGCAGGAGGGCTTCGTAAGTATTAATTGTTTATAGCGATGTAGATGATTGTGAAGGAATAGAAAGATGCTTGGGATGTGACAGATGATGTTGGTTTTGGCTTCGGCTTCACCGCGGAGGCGTGAGCTTCTGGAGGAATGGGGATATGACTTCAGACTTGTCAGTGCTCCGGTCTGCGAAACTCTTCCGCCTGGTGTTTTGCCTGACATAGGCGTACAGGATCTTGCCAGACGCAAGGCGCTTTCCGGATTTGAAGCGTGGCTTGATTTACGCGGTTCTGCGGATGATCTGGTTTTGGGTGCCGATACCATTGTAGTGTTAGACAACAAGATATTCGGAAAGCCTGCTAATGAGGAGGAAGCAGAACAAATGCTTCTTGACTTAAGCGGAAAAACCCACCGGGTGATGACCGCGATTGCACTAGCCGCAATGGACAAAGTTCGTCAGCAGATCAGCGTGGAGACTGCTGTTGAGATTACAACTGTGTCTTTTCGGGAACTGAAGGTCCAGGAAATTAAGGACTATATTGCGACAGGCGAACCGATGGATAAAGCAGCCGCTTATGGGATTCAGGGTAAAGCTGCCGGGTTTGTGACAGCAGTCAGTGGTTCCTGGACGAATGTGGTCGGACTACCAATGGAGCTTCTGGTACGAAAGCTTAAGGATAGGGAGATTTCCCCTAAAAAATGAAAGATACCTTGAAGCATGAGGAAAAAGAGATGAATTACCGCCGGCTAAAGGACTTGCCTAAAGATTTAAAACCAAGGGAACGTCTTCATCAGCATGGTCCGGAAAACCTATCCACCAAAGAAATCCTGGCGATACTGCTGAGAACCGGTTCGAGAGGAGAAAATGTCCTAGAACTATCTGAACGGATCTTGACAGAAACGGGCGGACTGACTGGTCTGGCTAGATTATCCGTTGATGAATTAAAACAGGTCCACGGCATCGGACCGGCCAAAGCTGCTCAAGTTAAGGCAGCCTTGGAAATCGGCAAACGGAGTGTCTGCACTGATCCGCTGTCACGCCCGGTGATCAACGCGCCATCAGACGCGGCTGATCTAGTCATGGAGGAGATGCGGAAGCTCGATCGGGAACACTTCAGGATCATGCACTTAAGCACCCGAAACAACGTTCTGGGCATAAGTCCTGTATCGGTCGGATCTCTCAATTCATCCATTGTGCATCCTAGGGAGTGTTTCAAGGATGCCATCCGGCGTAACGCAAATACAATTATCTTGCTGCATAATCATCCTAGTGGTGATCCTTCCCCCAGCAGGGAAGACCTTGATATTACCAGGAGGCTTGCCGAAGGCGGAAAAATATTAGGGATTGAGGTATTGGATCATATCATCATTGGGGATAAAAAGTATGTTAGCCTGAAAGAACAGGGAGTCATCTAGTCCGACGATTAATCCGACGGTACCACTGTTGAAAAAAGACCTTAAATGTAAAAAAATAATAAATAATAGGAAATATTCATTAATTTGAATGCAAAAAAATGATATAATAAAACGATGTCATAGCAATACGAAATATGGTATGAAAAATTCCACTTTGTGGGAGACTGAAAAAAGATTGCCAGGCATCACTTGAAATTTGAAATGATTTATCTTGAAGGGAGATTTACAAAACATGGTTTTTTCCAAGGACCTCGGAATCGATCTGGGAACCGCCAATACCCTTGTACATATGAAAGGCAAAGGAATCATAGTACGGGAGCCTTCAGTGGTTGCTATGGATATAGAAAAGAACGAGCCTCTGGCGGTTGGAGACAGAGCCAAGGAGATGATCGGAAGAACTCCGGGAAATATTGTTGCCATCAGACCGTTGAAAGACGGTGTAATCTCAGATTTCAATGTTACTCAGAAAATGCTTAAATATTTTATCAACAGGGCTTTAGGATCAAAATTTTTATTTGCGCGGCCCCGGGTCGTCATTTGTGTACCGTCCGGAGTTACCGCAGTTGAAAAAAGAGCTGTCAAGGAGGCAGCCCTTGCAGCCGGAGCAAAAGATCCGATCATTATGGAAGAGCCGATGGCTGCTGCTATCGGAGCAGGTCTGCCTGTGAGTGATCCTACCGGTAATATGATTGTCGATATCGGCGGAGGCACAACTGAAGTCGCCGTGATCTCAATGGGAGGCATCGTTACTGCCGGTTCGATCCGGGTTGCCGGAGATGAGATGGATGATGCTATTATTGCGTATATCAAGAAAACCTATAACCTCTCCGTCGGTTATCAATCGGCCGAGAACATCAAAATGGAGATCGGAGCGGCCTATATGCCAGAAAAAGGTTTGACATATACCATCAAAGGACGCGATCTCTTGACAGGTCTTCCCAAAAACATTGAAATTACTTCCGAAGAAATTGTTGAAGCCTTAAGTGAACCGGTAACTGCTATCGTTGATGCGGTAAAGAACTGCCTCGAAAAAACGCCTCCGGAACTGGCGGCAGATATCATGGACAGGGGCATTATTATGGCGGGAGGCGGATCACTGTTAAGAAATCTGGACAGGCTGATTGCCGATCAGACAGGGATTCCTGTCCACCTTGCTGAGGACCCGCTTTCCTGTGTTGCGCTGGGTACCGGTAAAGTCCTTGAAAATGAGGAGATTCTAAGAAGGATTGCCGCTTTGCAGAAGAATTAAAAGCGGGGGGAGAAATCGGTGGGAAAAAAAATAAATCCCATGGGTATAGCCGTTCTCGTTTTTGCTGTTCTGCTGACCACTTTGACGACGATCCATCTGACCGGACTCGGCAGTCAGTCTCCGAACCCTGTCGGGAACGCCATGCAAAGAGTACTTTCACCGATAGAAAGTGCGATTTGGAATCTGGGAGATGGGATTAAAGATAATTTTCAGGCGATTTTCAGTTTTCGGACTGTCAAAGCAGAAAATGAGAAACTTCGTAAACAGGTAGAAACGCTCACGGGAGACAATCTTCAGCTCAAACAACAGGTACTGGCTGCCCTGCGCTATCAGGAACTTGATGCTGTTTTTCAAAGTCCTACGCTGGAGAGCTATAAGAAAATTGGTGCCAGCATTATTAACCGTAACCCTTCAGCATGGTATCAGACAGTCACCGTCAATAAAGGCAGTGATCACGGCGTAAAAGTGGATGATTCTGTTGTGGCCAATCTGGGTTTGGTCGGGAAAGTCATTTCTGTCACCCCGAAGACCTCGGATGTTTTACTGCTACTCGACGGAGAGGGACAGGTCGGCGCCTTTGTCAGGGGTAATAAAGGTGAGGCATTTTTTGGGATTGTCAAAGGTACGTATAAGAAAAATACCAGGCTGAATGCCTCAGGAGAACTTGAAATGAATTTCCGGCAGGACGATGAAGTCAATGCAGGAGATTTGGTATATACTTCGGGTCTAGGAGAGGTCTATCCCAAGGATATTCCCATCGGTGTTGTTACCGGGATTAAAATTGATTCGAAAGGCTTGCTGAAAGTAGCCTCGATCGAACCCATTGTTGATTTTGATTCTCTGGAAGAAGTCTATATAGTGAGCATTCCGGAGGGCAGTTGATGAAACGTTTTATCGTAATGTTACTGATTCTAATTGCCTGTCTCATCCTGCCGGGAACAATCTTCCATTATTGGTCATGGGCCGGCATAAAACCTGATTTGGCCATGCTCTGGGTTATTTATATCGCTCTGCATCACCGGCCGGCTCAGGGAATTATACATGGGTTTGTGATCGGCCTGATTGTGGATTTCTATCTCGGAAGGTATATTGGACTCTATGCGATTATTTTAGCTGTCGTTGCACTATTGATCAGTCTGCTTCAGCAGCGTTGGTACAGAGAAAACATTCCGCTTACCATGTTGCTCGTTTTTATTGTAACGGTTCTTGGACAGACCCTGATGGCCCTAATCGCAACCACTGCTGGACTTAACTGGTATCTTGGCGATGCCGTAAAGGTCATTCTGGGAATTTCTTTCTACAACTGCCTCATGGTTCCGCTTACCTATCCCTTAGTCCACAAGTCTTTTACAGAAGGGATTTTGCAGCCCAAAAAGAAGATTGAGCAACAATTATAGTGTTGGTTAAACATGCTTAATAGGAGATGAACACGATGGAAGAAAGGGAGAGACAACCCTATCAGAGACGATTAACCGGGCTCAGCGTGGTTGTCGTCCTTCTTTTTTTAATTTTAGGATTCAATCTTTGGTGGCTGCAGATTGCCAAAGCCTCTTATTACTCGAACCTGGCGGCCGGTAACGTGATGAAAACGGTCACGACGTCCGCGGTCCGTGGGGAGATTGTGGATAAAAATAATATTCTTTTGGCCCAAAGCGTACCGAAGTTTGCGCTGAGCATGGACTGGACCGACCTGCAGAAAGTAAACGCCAACTGGAAAGATGTGGTCGCTGACCTTGCGGTATATATTAAACCGTACTGGCCTTATCCAAACCAATCGGTAGAATTGATTACCGAGGATCTTTTGGTGATGATCCGTAACCAGCAATGGAAGAGCTACAAGAAGGTTGTCATTCTGGAAGATGTACCGAAAGAACTACAAGCGATTATCGCTGAGCACAGCAATGAGCTGCCCGGCGTCAGCATTGAACCGATAGCGGAAAGAGTTTATCCGCAAAATACACTGCTTGGCCAGGTCTTGGGCTATGTCCGGGAAATAAGCGAGAGTGAAATTGAACAATTCAATGAGCAGACAGTGTCCGATGATGACGAATATCACTATACTCAGGGTGATCTGGTGGGGAAAATGGGTGTGGAAAAAAGTTATGATACATGGCTGCGCGGCAGTCATGGCGTAGAAATTGTCAGCGTCGACAGCAACGCGAGACCAATTGACAAAGAAACACTTCAAGAAGCCCAGGCAGGTTATACCTTGCAGCTGACCGTCGACAGCAAGATGCAGCGTGTCGTGGAAAACGAACTGGACAGAGTGATCAAGGATATTCAGAAGACCCATCCCGATGCCCAAGCCGGTGCGGCGGTGGTCATCGATGTAAATACAGGCAAAATATTGGCCATGGCTTCCCGTCCTTTCATGGATCCGAATGACCTGATCGGGACAATTTCGGAGGAAACTGCTCAAAAATATTTCAGCAGTGAAGATGCCGCGTCATTCAACCGGGCGCTGACCGGTACGTATCCTCCAGGTTCGACTTTTAAGATGATTACCGGAATGGCCGCTCTGGAAGCTGGTGTTGTTACGCCGGACGATACTTTTATGGATACCCTGTCTTCGCTGGGGTCCCCGGATGTGCAAAGTGCAGGGGTTGCCGAGTGGGGGGGGAATAATTTTGGCAGGGTGAACCTTTATAGCGGCCTTGCACATTCTTCCAATATCTATTTCCAGATTGTTGGCCGCAGGGTTTTTGAAAGAGATCCCGAATTGATCAAGAAAATTGCCAATGAATTTGGCTTAGGTGTTAACAGCGGTATTGATTTACCGTATGAAGCAGAAGGGAATGTGCCTTCTCCAGCCTGGAAAAAATCTTATTATAAACCTTATTACGATAAGAAAAGAGAAGAAAAGCTTCAGGAAATTGAGGACAAATATGCTCAGCTTCTAGCCAGCACAAAAGATCAGAATGAGAAAGATAAGCTTCAGCGTGATAAAGAAGACGAAATTATTCAGGCTGAACAGGAATATAAAAATAACATTAATGAGTTTGTAAACTGGCGGTTATATGACAGTTTTAACAGTTCGATTGGTCAAGGAGCAAACCACTATTCAATTCTTCAGATGGCTAACTATGTTGCGACCATCGTTAATGGCGGAAAACATTACAAACCTTATGTTGTAGACAAAATTCTTGACCCAGTAACCGGGAAAGTTGTCCAGCAGAACCAGCCGGAAGTTCTAAACGAAGTTTCTGTTTCCCAACAAAATATCGAAACGATCAAAAAAGCGATGTCGGAAGTAACCAGTGGCCAAGGGACTGCAGCCTGGCTTTTCAGAGATATACCGGAGTTCACCGGCGGCGGCAAGACCGGTACGGCCCAGATCGGTTCAAAGGGAACATCCAAAGAAGAAGCTTATAATGGGATGTTTGTCGCATTTGCACCGTATGATAATCCTCAAATTGCGTTTGCCGGCGTGGTGGAATATGGCGGACACGGCAGTGAAACATCGGGTTATGTCGCGAAAGCAGCATTTAAATATTATTTTGACTGGAAATAGTCATATAAATAAGAAATACCGGGGAATTTGATCCTCGGTTTTTCCTTTTTACGAAAGGAAAAGCAAAAGAGATTGTAGAATCTTCTTACACAGAAACAGATCAAAGCCCATACTGGGCTAACATTGGATAAAATTCTGAAGAGGGGATTAATTTTTTACTTACCAATGGTAAATTATAACTGAAATGTAAAACAATGCATTAATTATTTTTGATGAAAGGCAGGCTTGGTTATGGGAGAGACAATTGTAGTAACTTCAGGGAAAGGTGGCGTAGGAAAAACTACAACAACAGCAAATTTGGGGACAGCCTTGGCTTTTGCCGGATTTAAAGTTGTTTTGGTCGACACGGATATCGGCCTTCGCAATCTTGATGTTGTTATGGGCCTCGAGAATAGGATCGTCTATGATATTGTCGATGTTACAAGCGGCAGCTGCAGGCTCAGACAAGCGCTTATTAAGGACAAGCGGTTCAATAGCCTGCATTTACTTCCGGCTGCACAGACGAAAGACAAAACAGCAGTAAGCCCCGATGAAATGGAGGTCCTCTGTGAAGAACTCCGTGAAGAATTTGATTATACGCTGATCGACTGTCCGGCAGGGATTGAACAGGGCTTTTATAATGCAATTGCCGGTGCGGACAAAGCAATTGTCGTTACAACCCCGGAGGTCAGTGCTGTCCGCGATGCCGATAGAATTATCGGACTATTGGAAAGTTCAGACCTGCGCAATCCAAAGTTGATTATTAACAGAATCAGACCGCGAATGGTTAAACAAGGCGACATGATGGATATTGAGGATATTGTCGATATCTTGGCTATCGATCTTCTCGGTGTGGTACCGGAGGACGAGAAAATTATTGTATCAACCAACAGAGGAGAACCCGCAGTCATGGATGGCGTTTCCAGAGCGGGCGAAGCTTACCGGAGGATTGCGCAGAGGGTAAGAGGCGAAGAAGTCCCATTAATGAACCTGGATATGTCGAATTCCCTGATGGATAAACTGAAAAATTTAGTTGGCATACGCTGACCCAGCACTGGGGGGAGGTAATTATGTTGTGGGAATTATTATATCGTGTGCTGGGCAAGGAAAATTCCGGAAGCCGTAGTCAAGCCAAAGACCGGCTGCGGTTGGTTCTGGTTCATGACCGTGCCACGATATCGCCCTATCTGATGAACCGCTTGAAAGAAGATCTGGTCAAGGTGATATCAAATTATATGGTGATTAACGAGGATGGATTGGAGGTATACCTGAATCAAGATGAGAGGGAAGTCGCGCTGATGGCCAGTGTTCCTGTGAAAAAAATTAGAAGGGACTATATGGAGAGAACACAGTCGATTTCGTGATATCTGTAGCCGTACAAATAATCAGCCGCTGCGTCGAAATAAGAAAACGATAGCTTTTCTTGTTTCAACGCAGCGGCTGATTATATTTTGATTACAAATACGTCAAATACCAAATGCTTCAGTCAAGTTAGCATTGTGAATGGAGAGATCTGTGATATAATTTTGGGTAGCAGCCGATATATGGAGTATTATATGATAAAAGAAAGAAATTGGAATTTTATTAGAGGTCTCGATTTTGGAATGGTCCTGGCACTTGTGCTGCTTTTAGGGGCGAGTCTGCTGATCTTAAGCACGGCTTCCATTAATGTTATGGCGTCAGACCCGTATCATTATGTAAAAACTCAGGTGGTCTGGATCGCTACGGGAATTGTTCTCGCAGTTATTATTGCGTTCACTGATTATGAAAACTATAAAAAGATTGGTATCTGGATCTATGCTTTCAATATATTCCTGCTTCTTCTCGTTTTTGCTTTTGGTTCTGAAGCCAAGGGCGCACAGCGCTGGATACCTATCACCTCTACGCAAAGCATTCAGCCCTCGGAATTTGCCAAAGTACTGCTGATTGTTACATTTGCCAGCTTTCTCAATGAGAGGGAAGGAAAGCTGAACAATGTAAAGGATTTTATTCTGCCCCTGCTGTTTGTACTACCGCCTACTTTATTAATATTTCTTCAGCCTGATTTAGGGACTGCGATGGTGTTCGGCGCGATTTTTATTGGAATGATGTTTGCTGCCGGGGCGAATCCGATTAAATTTGGGGCGGTAATTGTCGGCTGCATTGGGACGGCTATTGGTGCTGTTGCATTGCATTTATCCACGAACCTTCCCGGGCCGCTGAAATTTCTGGAAGGATTACCACTCCCTTTGAAAGATTATCAGATCAACCGGTTCATTGCTTTTCTGGATCCCGCCAAGGACACTTCAGGAGATGGATATCATGTTATTCAGTCGGTGTGGGCCATAGGTTCCGGAGGTATTTGGGGCAAAGGGTATCAGCAGGGTACCCAAGCCCAGTATAATTTTTTACCTGAGCATCATACAGATTTCATATTTTCTGTTGTGGGCGAGGAGTTTGGCTTTATCGGAACATCGATACTGCTTTTCGTCTTCTGTATTCTGCTTCTGCGGATGATCACTGTAGCTACCAAATCGAGGGACAGGTATGGAGTTCTGATTGTCTCCGGAGTTGTATCGATGATTGTATTTCATGTTTTCATCAATGTAGGGATGGCTTCAGGGATTATGCCTGTCACTGGAATTCCCCTGCCGTTTATTACTTCCGGGGGCAGCTCAATGTGGGCAAATATGCTTGCGGTCGGGTTGGTCTTAAGTGTAAGTCTCAGAGGAGAGCGACGAATGTTCTGACACTTTCAATGGATAAAAGTTAACAGACCATTATTCGGATCTCTAAAGAAATTTCTAAAAGAACATTTTCGTCTGGAAGATGTTCTTTTTTTCGTATTTTTTCATATTCTTTATAAGGGTTGTCTCCCTGAAGGAAAACCTTTATAAGGCGGTGGATGAATGGATCCGTTTGAGCGCTGGGATGACTGGGAATTTGAAAAGGCTGCCCGGGAGATCGGACGTGGTTACAGGGATGATCAGGAATATATCAGGAGCAACTGGAAAGATCATCGGACTTATTTCGATAAAAGACCTTCCGGAGGTCTTTTGGCTGGTTGGAACGGCAGTCAGAAAAGAGTACTTCTTTCAGCTTTTTTGTTTTTAACGATTGTCTTCAGCGCCAGCGGGGAGGATTTTGTTTCCAAAGGCGTCTATACTGTTTATCAGGGCGGTATGAACAGCGGAAATATCTATGCGGCATTAAACACGATGGCGAAAGAAGCAATAGGCCTTCAGAACACTGAAAGCCTGCCGGTGAATTCTGTTAAAGAAGAGATTTTTTATCCTCCGGTAGCCGGAGCTGTCAAAGTGGCGTTTGAGAGCAAGAATGATGACGGTACAATTAGCAGCGGCATTGAAATTGAAAGTACGCTGGGGACTGCTGTACTCAGCCCCCAGGAAGGAGTTGTACTCGAAGTCAGTGAGAATGAAAAATTTGGGAAAGTGATACGGATTAACTTTGGCAATGGCTGGGAAGGCTTTTTGGGGAATTTTGGCGATATTAATGTCGAACAAGGCGAACCTGTTTCGATGGGGAAAAAATTAGGAACAGTAGGCATCAGCTCAGCGCGGGAAAAACCCTGGCTTTACCTAGAACTGCAAAAAGACGGTCAGCCGGTCGACCCCTTGACATACCTAATTCAGAACTAGTATATCAATTCAAAAGTTCCGATAACACTTAATTTTTTAATGGATCTGCTAGGGATGGAGGACAGAGGGGGATGAAGATGAAAATTAAAGTTCACCCGACCTTTATCATCCTGTTAATCCTATGTATGCTTGCCGGTCAGGTTGTCAGGGCACTTCTGGTCTTTGGCCTGGTTATTATTCATGAAACCTGTCATATACTTGCAGCAAGAGGTTACGGGATTGGGGTCAGGAGTATCGAGCTCTATCCCTATGGGGGGACGGCTGTTCTTGACGACAGCTTTGAAGGGAAAAAGAAAGAGGAGACAATCATTGCTTTTGCCGGTCCAGCTGTTAATATTGTGTTGTTTTTCTTCATTCAGATTCTCCGTGAGAACGGAACCTTAAGCGGAGCATGGGCGCTGGAATTTGCCAAAACAAATTTCTGGCTAGCAGCCTTCAATCTGCTTCCTGTCCTGCCTCTTGACGGCGGCAGAATTGTCCGTGGCCTGCTGGCGGGGTCCTTCGGTTTTGTTGTGACCACTCGATTCCTGGCGGCAGCCGGCAAATGCCTGGGGGGTATTTTTATTTTAGCTGGTTTCCTGATGCAGGGAATAGGATTTTATATTTATGACCCAGTTCTTTTTATTGTTCTTGGTATCTTTTTCTGGATTGGCAGCGGCAAAGAGCTGAACAATGCCAGAATTGTTTTTTTAAAGCAGATTTGCCGCAAGAAGGAGCGTCTTTTGGGGCAGGGACTGATGCCTGGAAGGACGCTTGCGGTAAGCAGGGATACTGCAATTAAACAGATTATTGATAAGTTTTCTGCTGATTATTTTAGCCTGGTTAGTGTGATGGGCAAAGACGATAAGATTGAAAGAACACTCAGTGAGACTGAAGTTGTCCAGGGTATGATGGATTTTGGGCTTGACTGTAAAGTCGGAAAATTAAAAGGCTAAAAGTCTGATTCCCAGCCAAAGTGTTTTTCTTTCCTGTTGAATCATATATAATGAAAGTAAATATCAGAAGCTCATTCGGTATTCCCTAATTAAAGTGCTAAAACTTCCTGGGTCAGCACCCCGAAAGATCAAAGTTTGGGCTTTTTCAAAAAGGTGCTTGTGGACATCTTCTCTGCTGCCTAGAAAGCGAATCATTTTTTTCAGGCCAGGATCGTTAGTCATTGTCAAATGTGTGTCATAAAGCATTTTTGCGCGGATCTCAGCTTCAGCATCAGCTTGCAGCATCGCAGCAGGATCAAAGCTTTGATCGACATAGGTAAGGTTCCAGGGTACACCTTCGGAATTGACGTAACAGAGCTGTGGTCCTTCCAGTTTGCTGATTGCCGAAGCAATCATCTCCATATGGCTATGTTCTTCCGCTGCGATAAGACCTAATAATTCTCTGACAAAGAGGTTGGGCATATTAGCGCGATGATTCATATACTGGGTGGCTGCGGAGAACTCGCTGTCTTTTCCGCCGTAATGTTCCAGCATGATCCGGCCGAACTGCGGGTCAGGATAATTGACTTCTACTGGAAATAACAGCGCATTGGCGTATTTAAACATATTTCTTCCCTCCTATACTCATTTTGGCTTGTTTTTCATACGAGCAATTACTGCATTATATTATTCTATCTGAGGATTGGTCACCTGTCTTTGCCAGCTCAACGGTTAATGGATTGGCAGATTGGTCATTCAAATAGATGAAGGGAGCTAGTACCCGGTCAACTTTAAATCTACATGTTCCCGCTGGCTTAATTTCAGAAATTTTCTTCAGCGGTTTACGTGCATTTTAGGGTTGATGTACTCGGATGTCAACATGAACATTACCTATACTTGCACTGTGGATACCCCTTTAGGAAAAATGACAGCTGCGGCAACTCGGGATGCACTGAGCGGTTTGTGGTTCATCGGCCAGAAATATTATCCTGCCGGTACTTCTGAATGGATAGACAATCTAGAATATCCCGTTTTTGAGGCGTTGCGACGGTGGCTGGATTTTTATTTTTCCGGACAGGAAAGACAAGCAGCTTGGGCAGAGGAACGGGTAACAAGAATGAAAAGAAATACGGAAGGAATCATCGAGGGTATTCCAGCCCCAAAAATGGATCTGCGCCTGGCTCCTGAGGGGACCAACTTTCAGAAGGCAGTCTGGGAGATACTACTACAGATACCGCATGGAAAAGTTATGACTTACGGGGAAATTGCCCAACGTATGGCCCGGGCCCGGGGGCTAACCTCGATGTCCGCTCAGGCGGTAGGCGGTGCAGTCGGGCATAATCCAATTTCCATTTTGATTCCGTGTCACCGCGTGATCGGCCGCAATAGAAAACTCACCGGTTATGCCGGCGGCCTGGAAAAAAAGAAAGCCCTCCTGCGTCTGGAAGGCAGGTTTTTTGCTTAGGAATAACCTGCTGTGCTATAATAATTTATCCATAACAAATAACATTACGGAGACCTACCCGGATAAAACAGATGGCTATTAGGCTCAAGGGGGTAAACACAAATGAATCAGAAGGATCATCAATGGATCCGTCGGAAACTTGACCGGGTTTTGCCGCAAGTGATCAAACCTGGTCGTTATGTCGGCGGTGAATGGAATATGATAAAAAAAGACTGGGAAAAGACAGATGTACGAGTGGCATTTGTCTTTCCTGATGTATATGAAGTCGGCATGTCCAATCTTGCTTTGCGTATCCTGTACGGCCGTATCAATTCTTATGAAGCTTTTCTCTGTGAAAGGGCCTTTGCTCCGTGGCCAGATATGGAAGAAAAATTAAAGCAGGGAGGGATCCCGCTTTACACACTGGAATCTTTTCGCCCTTTGCCGGATTTTGATATGGTTGCATTCACACTGCAATACGAGCTTAGCTATACGAATATTTTGAATATCCTGAAACTCAGCGGAATACCGTTAAAATCAGAAGACAGAAAAACCGGCCCGGAAAGCGGGGGCGACTATCCTTTCATATTTGCCGGTGGTCCATGTGCCTACAATCCTGAACCTCTGGCGCCTTTTGTAGATTTTTTTTTCCTGGGAGAAGGGGAAGAACAATTTCCTGAAGTTCTTCAAGTAATTCGGCAAGCCAGGAAAAACGGAAAAATGAAGGAAGATATTCTGGTCGAACTGGCTCAGATCCAGGGGATTTATGTGCCGGTTTTTTATGAGGCCGAATACAAGACTGACGGTTCGATCCGGCAAATCACAGTCAAGGAAGGAATTCCAGAGACAGTCAAAAAGGTAGCGCTGCAGGACTTCAGCTCTGCCTACTTCCCGGAAAAAGTAATTGTCCCGTATACAGAGGCTATTCATGACCGCGTAATGCTTGAAGTGATGAGGGGTTGCACCAGAGGATGCCGCTTTTGTCAGGCCGGAATGATTTACCGGCCACTTCGGGAACGGTCTCCCGAAGCTTTGATTGAACAGGCGGAGAATTCCATCAAGGCCACCGGCTATGAAGAGATCTCACTTGTTTCACTGTCCACAAGCGATTATACCTGCATTAACGGTGTCCTAGAAGGCCTGATGGTCAAAATGGAACCCAAAGGGGTCAGTGTGTCCCTACCCTCGCTCCGCCTGGATTCATTTGATGTTGAGATCGCCGAACAGGTCCAAAAAGTGCGTAAATCCGGACTGACGTTTGCGCCGGAAGCAGGAACACAGCGCTTAAGAGATGTTATTAATAAAGGCGTGACGGAGGGAGATCTTTTAAGGACGGCAGAAGCAGCCTTTAAGGGAGGCTGGAGCAGTATCAAACTGTATTATATGATTGGACTTCCGACCGAAACCTATGAGGACCTGGACGGAATCATTGAACAGGCCAGAAAAGTCCTGGAGTTGTCGAGGAAACTTGGCAAACGTGGCTGCAGGATCACGGTATCGGCAAGTTCTTTTGTCCCTAAACCCCATACACCTTTTCAATGGGTGGCCCAGGATTCTATGGCAATTCTACGGGAAAAACAGGAATACCTCCGCAAGAGACTGCGGGACTACCGGATCAAGTTTATCTATCATGATGTGGAAGCAAGCTTCTTGGAAGCTATATTTGCGCGAGGCGACCGCAAAGTTGCGGAGCTGCTGGAATGGGCAGTTAATGCCGGCTGCAAGTTTGACGGGTGGAGCGAGCATTTCAGGTATGATCTTTGGAAACAGGGAATGGAGGAAACCGGTATCGATCCGTATTTCTATGCCAACAGGCAGATAGCGGAGGATGAGATTCTTCCCTGGGACCATCTGAGCTCAGGGGTCAGAAAATCTTATTTGCTAGAAGAATACAAGAAAGCCCTCGCAGAGGCTGTCACGCCTGACTGCAGAGGAAGATGCAGCCGCTGCGGAGTCTGTCCGGATCTGGCTAGACCGGTAAAATTCAGTATGCCTTAACTTTATACAATACCTAACCTTGACTACAGATAGTCTGGGTGATCCCGATAAAGTATTCCGATTCACGAATTTGGTGTTTGATTACAGCAATCATTGTTGGATTATTCTTAACTGCCTGACTCATACTAAGAATTTCAAAAAGGAATTGAACGAACCGACTGCTTTGTTCCAGACAGAAACTGATTAGACGCAGAACCTGGTCGGCAACAGCTTGTTGTGTATTGCCATATCTGACCATTGTTTCAGTAAGCTGGACAACCTGGCTGTGCGTCTTCGTCAGAGCCTGTTCCCACTCCTTAAGTTCCTCCATGAATTTTCGTTCCAGATCAGGCACCATTTCCCGAATGACGATGGTATGTTCATACTCCTGGTGTTTCCAAAAGTTTGCCTCATCCAGGAGCCGCAGAGGCGTATGTTCACCGTAAGAAAACTGCATTGAAATTCCTCCTTCATTTACAAGTAGTGTATTCGGCATTTTTCTTAAACATGCCGGAATCAAAAAGCTTTGCAACAAAGCTTTGAAAAACCGTTGTGATATTTTGATTTTGAATAGATTGGAAAAGAGGCGGTTATGATGAAGATAAGGCTGGCCTACACCAAGAAAGGTGAAGCCCGGTATATTGCGCATCTGGATTTGACCAGAATGTTGGACAGGGCCTTGCGTAGGGCCCAAATCAAAGTGGCTTTTTCTGAAGGATTTAATCCTCATCCAAAGATTGCTTTTGGTCCTCCTTTACCGGTTGGTGTGGAAGGAGAACAGGAATATGTCGATATCGAAGTCAAAGAGAATACAGAACAGGAAAAGGAAGCTATTCGGAAAAAAGCTGGAGAAACAACAGAAGCCGGAGCATGTGATATTGAGGATATCGTTGAGCGGCTTCAGAGCCAGCTGCCCGAAGGCATAAAAATTATAGGCTCTGGGATCGCAGAAAAAGGAAGCAAGGCGCTGATGGCTGTGATTAATCTTGCAAGATACCGGACCGAAGTACCTCTCCTTCGTCCGATCGAGGCAGAGGAGCTCCGAAGAGCCTGCCGGAACTGGCTGAATAGGGACGAAGTGACGTCGATTCGTTATCAGCAGGGGAAAAAAATAGAGCGGAATATTCGCTTATTTGTTAAAAACATAGCGCTGATTTCTGAAGAAGGGGTTATTTCTGCTGATGCTCAGAATCATCAAGTACAACTGCGTCTGGATATTATTACCGGAAACGCTGGTTCAGTCCGGCCGGTTGAAATTCTGGAAAGTCTGAAAAATATGGACGGACTTCCGGTAGATATTCCAGGTATAACGACAACCCGGGAAGGACTGTTTATCGAACAATCCGACGGGGTGCTGAGAAACCCACTCGAAGTGATCATGACGATATAGTACCTCTCAGAAATTCGAATTTGATACTAGTACCTTGTTAACCTTTAGGGTCAACACGGTATTGGCCTGAAAGCAGGGATAAGATTGAAAGAGATTGTCATCACCACTGAGGATCACCGGATGAGGGCCGCAGTGCTGGAAGAGGGCAGACTGGCAGAAGTCCTGGATGATTCCGGAAGAGAATCCCGTTTGGCCGGTAACATCTACAAGGGTAAGGTCTGTAATGTTGTTGCAGGCATGCAGGCTGCTTTCATCGATATTGGGCTTGAGAAAAATGCCTTTCTCTATGCAGGGGATATTGTCAATCCGGAATATGTTCAGGTGCAAAATGTACCAGGGTTGCTGGTGCCACCGATTGAAAACCTCTTAAAAGAGGGCCAGGAGGTGATTGTTCAGGTCACCCGGGAACCTGTCGGCAATAAAGGAGCCAGAGTTACGACCAATCTTTCATTGCCTAGGCGTTTTGTGGTACTCTTGCCCGGAAATCGCGGATATTTGGGGATTTCACGTAAAATAACGGATGAAATAGAAAGAGAACGTCTTAAACAGCTTGTCCAGAATATCACCATTGAGAATGCTGGTCTGATTATCCGGACGATGGCTGAAGGCGTCTCGGAAAAAGAACTGGCTGATGATATTGAAAAGATTTTGGAAACCAATCAGACGTTAACGGAAAGAATCAAGAGCAAGTCTGGTAAAGGGCTGATCTACAGCAGCAGCGACCCGTTGTCTCGTCTTTTAAGGGAAACGATCGACGAAGAGGTAACGAGGGTTATTACAGATGACGGGGAGATGGCTGAGCTGCTCCGGACAAGGCTCCGGGAAGTCAGATGCTCGGTTTCCGGGAAAATATGGACTGATTTTAAAGGGAATTTATTTGAACGCTATCATATCGGTGATGAAATCCTAAAAGCATTAAAACCCAAGGTCTCGCTCGAAAGCGGAGGATATCTGGTGATTGAACAGACCGAAGCCCTGACCGCCATCGATGTTAACTCCGGAAAATACACTGGAGAAAGCTCCCTGCAGCATACCCTGCTGAGTCTAAATATGGAAGCTGCTTTAGAAATATCCAGACAGATAAGACTTAGGAACCTTAGTGGGATTATTATCATCGATTTTATTGACATGGAACGAAACGAGGATTGGGATCAGCTGCTGAATGTGCTGGAAAAGTCTTTTAAACAGGATAAGGTCAAATGTAAAGTAGTGGGCCTCACCAGGTTGGGGCTCGTTGAGGTAACACGCAAAAAAGAAGGTCAGACCTTAGCTGCTAGGAACACCGAAAAATGTCGGGAATGTGGCGGAAAAGGCTGGCACGAGAGAAGAATGAATTGAACTGTGGGATTAACTGATTGACGAATATAAGGAAAAATGCTAAAATATTAGAACGTGGTGACTTCTCACCACAACCGCACTAATTAGGTATGAACTGGTTTCTTGCCGTTTAAGCGGCAGCGGACCGACCTACACAGGCGAGTCTGGGTCTGGGAGGTGTAGAAAGATGTATGTAATTATCGAAACAGGAGGCAAACAGTACAGAGTTCAGGAAGGCGATATCGTCAATGTTGAAAAACTTGATGCAGCTGTCGGCCAGGTTCTCGACCTAAATCGGGTACTGCTTGTTGAAAAAGATGGCAATGTAACGATTGGAGCTCCAGTTGTTGACGGCGTGACAGTTGTCGCAAAAGTTCTGGAACAGGGTAAAGGCGACAAAGTCATTGCGTTCCGTTATAAACCCAAAAAACACGTTCGTGTTAAAAAAGGCCATCGTCAGCCTTACACGAAGCTTTCAATTGAAACAATCAATGCTTAATGATTGAAGTTAGAATACGATCAGCATGTTCTTTTTAGGAGGTGATCTTCATGGCTCACAAGAAAGGTGTAGGAAGTACACGAAACGGCAGAGACAGTAATGCGCAAAGACTCGGAGTCAAACGCTCTGACGGACAGTACGTTTTGGCAGGAAATATTCTTGTTCGCCAACGCGGAACCAAACTCCATCCTGGCAAAAACTGCGGCATCGGCAAAGATGATACGCTGTTTGCGCTCACAGATGGTTACGTAAAGTTCGAACGCAGAGATAAATTCCGCAAGCAGGTAAGTATTTATGCGGAAAACGGGATTACTCAAGCCCAATAACAGATTACACTTCATACCCCTGGGTTAACCCGGGGGTATGTTTTATTGGTGATTATCTTTGGTGAGGAGAAGAAAAATGGTCAATCTTGATAAAAAGATCCTTTATGAGCAGTTGGATAATTTCCAGATCCTTCGGCATGACTTTCTGAATTATTTTCAGGTCATCAAAGGGTATTTGCAGCTTAATATGCCTGACAAAGCGTTGGCTTATATTGATGAAGTCTTAGTGGAGATCCGGCCGCAGCAAGATATTTACAAGATTGGCCAAAAAACACTGCTTGGTATTCTCCTGGGATGGTATTTTAAGCTGCGTCTGAAAGGTGCAGAATTTGTATTGGATTTTCCCCCGGAAATGAAAAATGAAGAATTTTGGCTTAATCATTGGCAGGAAGAATATGCCCTGAGTTTTTCTGGATACACTAAAGACTGTTTAGATCTATTCGTGCAGGGAGACCAAGATGTTGAAACATTAACGGCAAAAATCCAGTTTGGTGTTATCAGCGGAGGATTTTCCTGCGAATTCAGACTATATAAAGAAGATAATCTTCTTGAGATGAATGTATATTCCACAGTCTATCAGAAAGTATGAGTTGGTTTCTGATAGATCTAAGCGCAGCTAAGGCTGACGCCAAAGGCTTGGCGCCAGCCAAGTTTTCTTTAGAAAAATCCAAATGAAGGGGTTAACGAATGTTTTATGATCGCGCAAAAATATATGTAAAAGCTGGAGATGGCGGAGCAGGAGCTGTGTCTTTCCGCAGGGAGAAGTATGTCCCGTTGGGGGGGCCTAATGGCGGAGACGGCGGCCGTGGTGGGGATATCATTCTTGAAGCGGATGAGGGCCTGCGGACGCTGGTGGATTTTCGCTATCGCCGCCATTATAAGGCAGACCGTGGTGAACACGGGCAAGGCAAGGATATGCACGGGAAAGGTGCAGAAAACCTGGTGTTACGTATACCGGCAGGAACGATAATTAAAAATGAGAATTCAGGCGAAATTCTGGCTGACCTTACCCGTCATGGGCAAAGGATCACCATTGCCAAAGGCGGCCGCGGCGGCCGTGGTAATGCCCGTTTTATGAGTAATACAAACAAGGCTCCTACAGTGGCGGAGCGCGGAGAACCAGGGGAAGAGCTTTGGCTTCTTTTTGAACTGAAGCTCCTGGCAGATGTCGGTCTGGTCGGATTCCCGAATGTCGGAAAATCCACACTGATCTCAAGGGTATCCGCTGCCCGCCCCAAAATTGCAGACTATCATTTCACGACCCTAATCCCGAATCTTGGCGTCGTTCAAGTAGAGGACGAAAGTTTTGTCATGGCGGATATCCCGGGAATTATCGAAGGGGCGCATTCCGGGGCGGGACTTGGACATGAATTTCTGCGTCATATCGAGCGTACCAGACTGCTTCTTCATATCCTGGACATCTCGGGTTCCGAGGGCAGAGACCCACTGGAAGACTTTAAAATTATCAACCAGGAACTCAAACTGCACAGTCCAGCCCTTGCTGAAAGGCCGATGATTGTTATTCCGAATAAAATGGATGTTAACGGTTCTGAGGAAAATCTCCGGCGTCTCCGCGAGGAACTTGGGGATGCCTATGAAATCTACCCGATTTCGGCGGTAACCGGAGAGGGAATCGATAAATTATTGCACAAGGTGATACAAATCCTTCCTGAAGTACCGCTGATTGGACTTTCAGCTGATCCTGATGAACATCGCATGGTCCAGGTCCAAAGTGAGGACAGATTTGTCATTACACGTGAAAACAGTATGTATATTATTACAGGCAAAGAGATTGAAAGACATGCGGCGATGGCCTACCTTGATACAGATGATGGCGTCATGCGCTTCCAGAATATCCTTAAAGTGATGGGAGTCGACGATGCACTGAAGGAACAGGGGATCAAGGAAGGCGATAAAGTGTCAATTGGAAAGTTGGAGTTGGAATGGTCGGAGGGAGGACAATAGTATGCTGACAGGCAAACAGAAAAGGTTTTTAAGGGCTATGGGGAATGAAATGGAACCCATTTTAATCGTTGGCAAAGATGAAATTACAGATAATATGATTAAACAGGCCGCCGATGCGTTGGAGGCAAGAGAGCTGATTAAGGGACGGGTGCTCCAGAATTGTGCCGATGCCCCGAAAAATATTGCCTCCGGGCTGGCCGAAGCTACCCGTTCAGAATTGGTTCAGGTGATCGGGCGGAATTTTCTGCTCTATCGGAAGGCAAGCGAAAAACCAAAAATAGAACTGCCCTGACATATTTTTCTGTATTACGGAGACTTGCCTAATAATAAAAATTTAGGAGATAAATAATGGAACGGAGTGTTCGCGAGTCAATCACCGGCAGACGCCGGATTGGCATCATGGGAGGAACGTTTAATCCAATTCATTACGGCCATCTGGTGGCTGCGGAGACAGCCAGGGTCGAATTTGCGCTAGACAAGGTTTTATTCATCCCGACAGGCATTCCTCCACATAAAGTTAATCACCAGATTGCAAATTCGGATTTGCGTTTTGCGATGGTCGAAATATCTATCCACGACAATGAGAATTTTATCGCATCCAGAATTGAGATTGACAGGGAAGGCCCTTCATACACCTATGATACTTTAAAAGCCCTGCATCTGTTGTTCCCTGAACAGGAACTTTTTTTTATCACCGGTTCGGATGCGCTCCGGGATATTTTGAATTGGTGGGAAGCAGAAGGAATTATTGGGATATCCAAAATTATCGGGGCTTCGAGACCGGGGTATGAAATTGGTGGTTTTTTGGGAGAATTATTGGACAGATATCCTTATGCCCAAAACAGAATATTCGAGATGGAAATCCCCGCTCTGGCTATATCTTCGACAGATATCAGAAAAAGAATCTGGAATAACAAGTCTATCCGTTATTTGCTTCCAGAAGAAGTACGGCGTTTTATCATAGAAAATAATATTTACATCAATAAATAAACATTTGACTTCCGATAGGATTGTATACTATAGTAATAGTTGTTTCATACTATAAACAAAATTATTTTAGAGGTGAATTCCATGACAAAAACCCTGTACGTGGGCAATCTCCCCTGGAGTACGACTTCAGAGGAACTGACTGAGTACTTTGCTCGGTTTGGCAATGTAATCGGCAGCAGAATCATTACCGACAGAGAAACCGGTCGCTCAAGAGGCTTTGGCTTTGTAGAAGTTGCTTCAGAGGACGCCGAGCGCTTAGCAGAAGAACTTAACGGTAGTGAGTTCAGTGGCCGTTCATTGACAGTAAACGAAGCGAGACCTCGCCAAACTGTCTAATGTTATTTGGTTAGGGGTTTCTGTTAAGATAAATTCTGATTTTTATAAGTCATAGGGCTCTATATAAATAGCATGAAGAATCCTGGTTTATCTTACATTCCCGGACCCTGGACCCGAGAGAATACGGTACAGCAAACTGTACCGTATTCTTGTATGACGCCCATGGATAGGCCTAATGCAGCGACGTACATGGAGGTGTGAGGGTGTTTAAATAGCCTCACGGTACAGCGTTACCAAGGATGGCATAGAGCTGCTGGTATCATGGATGGCAAGGAGTGGGTAAGATAGGAGAGGTTGAACGTTGTGAACGACCAGCTGGAATACTTCAGGACTTTAGCGTCACGAAAACTTTCACTGAAAAGATTTCAGCATACGCTCGGGGTAAAGGATCTGGCCGTGGAACTTGCCCCGAAGTTCGGTGTGAAAGAGGGTGATGCAAGCTTAGCTGCACTTACCCATGACCTGGCTAGGGAGTATACTTATCTAGAGCAATTAAAAAAAGCTCGGGAATGGAACCTTATTCTTTATCAGGAAGATCTGAAAATTCCTCAGGTCATTCACGGAAGAATCGCAGCATATATGCTGCAGAACCTTTACGGGATAAATAACGAGGATGTCCTGAATGCGGTTGCGAATCATACCTTGGGGAGACCGGGCATGTCCCCTCTGGAAATGTTGATTTACAGTGCCGATCTCGCAGAACCCGGGAGGGATTTCCCCGGTGTAGACAAGCTTCGTCAGAAGTTGTATCATGACCTTAAGACAGGTACACTGGCTTGTATCGAGCATACCTTGTACTATTTGAAGAAGAACAATAAGCCGATTCATCCACTGACGATTCTGGCGTATGAAGATTTGAAAAATGGAAAAGCATCTAAAGGAGGTTAGAATTTGGAAAAAAGCCATGACCAACTGCAGAAAGTAGTTGACTTTATTGACGATAAAAAAGGCAGAAATATTCTGACCCTTGACTTAAAGGGAATATCTGTCATTGCAGATTATTTTATGATTGCCACGGGAAACAGCACGACTCAGACCAAAGCAATTACTGAGTACCTTGCAGAAAAATTACCCGAGATTGGGCTTTCGGTCTTAAGGATAGAAGGACTTCCTGAAGCTCAGTGGGTGCTGATCGACTGTGGTGATATAGTTATACATATTATGACACCGGATACCAGAGAGTTTTATAGTCTGGAAAGACTATGGGGCGATGCCCGGGAAGTTGTATTATCTAATTGATTTTTGATTCTATATAGAATTAAGGTCTAAACGATTTGAATGATTGACTTGAATACCCAATCTAATATGTTTATGCTTTGAAGGAAAGCAGTACCTAAAAGGGATGGATCAGAGAGACGGCGGTTGGTGCGAGCCGTTTTCAACCAGGCGGGGAACTCGTTCCTGAGCAGTGTCCGGGCAGCAACGGATGCCGGTTAGAACCGTTATAATCTTTAAGCGCACAGAATTAGGGTGGTACCGCGGGAGCAAACTCTCGTCCCTTGGGGATGGGGGTTTTTATCTATTTTTGCAGAACAATTAAAGACTGTTCTGTTGGAAAGAACTTTGGAGGTCGGATCTATGCAGGAAAGATATTTGTTCAACGAGATTGAGTCAAAATGGCAGAAAACCTGGCTGGAGAACAAGGTAGGAAAAACTGAGGAGAATAGCGGTAAAGAAAAGTTCTATGCACTTGCCATGTTTCCATACCCATCTGGAAACTTACATATGGGACATGTTCGCAATTATTCGATTGTTGATGTGATCGCCCGCTTCAAAAGAATGCAGGGCTATGATGTACTTCATCCGATTGGTTGGGACGCCTTCGGCCTTCCTGCCGAAAATGCCGCGATCAAAAATCAAACGCCGCCGGCAGAGTGGACCTGGAAAAATATCGCGAACATGAAGCGTCAGCTTCAGGAAATGGGTATTTCCTATGATTGGGACAGAGAAGTTGCAACCTGCCACCCGGAATATTACCGATGGACGCAATGGATTTTTAATCAGTTTTATGAGCACGGCCTGGTCTATAAGAAAAAGGCAGCTGTAAATTGGTGCCCATCCTGCGCGACGGTGCTAGCCAACGAACAGGTTGTGGATGGCACCTGCGAGCGCTGTGACACACCTGTTACCAAAAAAGATCTGGAACAATGGTTTTTCAAGATCACGGATTATTCGGAGCAGCTTTTAAACGATCTGGATAAACTTACAGGCTGGCCGGAAAAAGTAAAAACCATGCAGCGTAACTGGATCGGCCGTTCCGAAGGGGCTGAAGTCAAATTTAAAATTGAAGGAACCATTGATATGATCACCGTATTCACGACCAGAGTCGATACGATTTTTGGTGTGAGCTACGTGGTTCTTGCCCCGGAACATCCGTTGGTTACACAGCTCGTTAAAGGAACGCAGTATGAACGAGGTGTACTCGCTTTTATTGAGAAGATGAAAGGCCTGAACGAAATTGCACGAACCTCATCGGAAGCTGAAAAAGAAGGTATGTTTATCGGACATTACTGCATCAATCCGTTAAGCGGAGAACGGGTGCCGATCTGGATTGCCAATTACGTTCTTCTCGAATATGGAACAGGTGCGGTTATGGGTGTTCCAGGTCATGATGAAAGAGATTTTGCCTTTGCTGGGAACTACGGTTTGCCGATCACAAGAGTCATTCTTGATCCTAAAGTTTCCGCTGCAGATAAAGATCTGCCGATGAAGGAAGCTTATATTGAAAACGGAACCATGGTCAACTCTGTGGATTTCGATGGACTGGATAACCGGACAGCCTGGGGCAGGATGGCTGCTAAACTGGAAAAGCTGCAGCTTGGTGAGCGTAAAATCAATTACCGTCTCAGAGACTGGCTGATTTCCCGTCAGCGCTACTGGGGTGCACCTATTCCGATGATTTACTGTGATACGTGCGGCGTTGTCCCGGTGCCGGATGACCAACTACCGGTTCTGCTGCCTGACGATGTCGTGTTTAAAGCTGGTGAAAACCCGCTGACCACTTCCCAGAGCTTTGTGCAGACAACTTGTACGAAGTGCGGAGGGCCTGCCAGAAGAGAAACCGATACGATGGACACCTTCATGTGCTCTTCGTGGTACTATCTGAGGTATTGTGACCCGCGGAATCCGCATAAGGCTTTTGACGAAAAAGCCGCAGCCAAATGGATGAACGTCGATCAGTATGTCGGTGGCGTTGAGCATGCGATCCTTCATCTGCTCTATTCACGCTTCTTTACCAAAGCCCTGAGGGATTTTGGCTACCTCCAGGTGGATGAGCCGTTTGCAAATCTGCTTACCCAGGGAATGGTCTGCATGGACGGTTCCAAGATGTCCAAATCCAAAGGAAATGTCGTCAGCCCTGAAGAGATTATCAGCAAATACGGTGCAGATACGGCCAGAATGTTCATTCTTTTTGCTGCGCCGCCCGAACGGGATCTGGAGTGGAGCGAACAGGGTGTTGAAGGTTGCTACCGTTTTTTAAACCGTGTCTGGCGGCTTATTGACCAGTATCAGGCTGCTCTAGCTTCTGCAGGCAATGGTAATTCTGAATGTGAATCTTCTACGGAGCTCGATGCTAAAGCCAAACAAATGCGTTTTACCACGCACAGTACCATCAGGAAGGTCACCAATGATGTCGGTAGCAGATTTAATTTTAATACCGCAATTAGTTCCATTATGGAGTTGGTTAACACACTTTATCTGTATAAAGAAGAAAAGGATGTCAACCTGGCTGTCGCCAGAGAAGGTATTGATACATTGTTAAAACTCTTGGCACCGTTCGCGCCGCATATCACCGAAGAGCTCTGGGCAGAACTTGGATACACAGAAAGCATTCATAAACAGGCCTGGCCCATTGAAGACGAGACCGCGCTAATCGAAGAGGAAATCACGATCATTCTCCAGGTAAACGGGAAAGTCCGCGACAAGGTTCAGGTCCCGGCTGAAATTCCTAAAGAGGAACTGGAAAAAATGATTCTGTCCTCAGAAAAAGTCAAACAGCACCTTGAAGGAAAAACCGTTATCAAAGTGATCACGGTTCCAGGTAAACTGGTAAACATAGTTGTGAGGTAAGACGGTGATTCACAACCCAATATTTTGATATACCGGCCTGCAGATATAAATTAAATTTTTTCAGCAGGTCTTTTTTTATGTCAAATCAGATAATACTTCAAGAACTAGGATTAAAATCAGCCACGATTCGAATAGAGAATCGTGGCTGATTGCCACGGACGGTGGCACACAAAGTGCCTAGTGTTGTCAATACGTCAGGAATGACAAAGTGTTCGACTGGGCTAATGCGGCGGTTCAATTCAGAAGATCAGAATGGGGTATCAATAATAATAGGGGTATGGTCCGTAAGGGCTGTACGGGTAAGGGCCATAAGCATAACGGGAGCCGTAGGCTAGCCCTGCGCCGTAAGCAAAAGGAATACTCAGTGCTAAAGCGGCTATAGCCAGGAACGGAAGAAACAGAAATCCTGGGTTATTGGAATGAAACAGAATACCGTCCTCGCGGACTTCAACAATTTGTCCGTGGTAGGTTTTGCCGTCAAAGAGACTTATTGTGGCCTGCTTCCCTGCATAAGGAGCAACAAGTGCATAATTTAGATGGGTTCCTCTAAATAATGTCATTGGGAGCGGGAGCACCTCCTTGTAAATATTTGCCAATTTAGGCTGATATATTCTATGTTTTGAAATAGAAATGGGAACATTCTTATGATCAGGTTTAAAGTTTAAGCGCGCTGATTAATTTGGAAACGGCAAAAAAGTGATCGATTACAAAGGAATCTGGTAATAAATGGAGAATAATGAAAAAAGAGGGGGTATGGACGATTGGAGAAAAAGCTGAGGCTGCTTTGGTGGGGCATTTTGGGTGTATTGCTGGTTCTGGCCGCTGTGAAACTGTTTTTGCCAGTAAACAGTCCGGTTGAAGTTAATCAGGCAGAAGAAAATAGGGAGATTGTAGTTTATATTTCGGGTGCAGTTGTGCATCCCGGTCTTTTGCACCTGCCTATGGATGCAAGGCTGGATGATGCACTGAAGGCAGCGGAATTGACAGCTGAAGCCGACCTTGAAGTATTGAATCCTGCCCAAAAGCTCAAGGATGGACAAAAAATAATTGTGGCCTCAAAGAATACCGGAACGAGTCAATTAACCGGAAATGAGGTCCAAAATAACACTCAAAATAAGATTGAGAACAGCGCAGCTCAGCCGGGTACAACAGACGGATTATCGACAAAGGTCAATATCAATACCGCAGGTATTAATGAACTGGATACCATCCCGGGAATCGGACCGTCCTTAGCCCAGCGAATTATTGATTATCGTACGGAAAATGGGTGGTTTTCCGCACCGGAAGAGATTCAAAATGTTTCGGGAATTGGTTCAAAGACCTATGAGAAAATGGAGGAGTATGTCTCTGTGGGTTCGTAAGACAATACATTTGGGGCAAGTATGGGCCCACAACTGATTAGAGAGTTATTTATGCTGGTTTGCATACCAAAATGAGAAGAAGGTCATGAAGGGACATAAAGCTCATGAAAGATAAGTTGGTCGGTCAGACTACAGCTGTGCTGACGGGTGGATTCCTGGCCGTTCAAAGTGAAAGAGAAACAAGGACATTCATTTTGGCCATTTCCCTGCTTTTAATTATAGGAATCATGTTTATCTGGAAACCGCTTGATTTTTTCGGCAAAGCTTCCAAACCGGAAGCGGTACTGCTTGCCTGCGGACTTTTAACAGGGTTTTTGTATGGGATGACGGTAGAGAACAGTCTTGCTTCTCCGCTGGTTATAGAAAGAATCGAGATACAGGGAAGACTTTCGGATTGGCGGATTGATGATAAGATCGGTCAGGGTACTTTTATCCTGGAAGATGTCTATCCCGGAACAAAAGAACACTTGGAGAAAAAATACCATTTTCGTGTTTATCCCGAAGAAGATGGGGTGTATATGAAGGGATGGGACCGAGTTAAGCCCGGAGACACCATCTCGGTCACAGCCAGACTGGAACATCCCAAACCTCCAGGAACAGAGGGCGAATTTGACCTTCCGCTTTATTATGCGGTAAGAGGCTTAGGCGGCACGATTACAGCCTTCGGGGAAGCTAAAGTGCTGGAAGAAGGTGTTCCGGGTTTTACCTGAAGGATACGTCAACATGTGCATAATATTCTGACCGCGTCCTGGCCGGAACAAGCCGGCATTCTTGAAGGAATTTTGTTTGGTGATTCCAGCGGGATTTCTGCAAAAACACTGGAGATGTACAAAGCCGCAGGAGTCATGCATGTTTTTGCGGCTTCGGGATCGAATGTGGCCTTTGTGATGGCTCTGGCATGGCTGTTTTTATTTGGCCTGCCCCGGAAAGCCAGAATCGCTGCAACAATCGGCGTTATCTTGTGTTATGCAGTCTTATGCAGTGGCAATCTGCCTATCTTAAGGGCAACCATTTTGGGAACCTCAGTCTTGATCGGCCGCTTATTAGGCAGTAAAAAAATATCGATGCTTAGATGGCTTCTTTTCGCTGCGTTGATTCTTTATTTATGGAATCCTTTATTTTTACGTGATATAGGCTTCCAGCTTTCCTTTGCTGCGACCTGGGGAATGTTGGTTCTATCACCCCGGTTGATAAAGAATGCCTGGTTCGGCAAGCTGCCTGAATTACTGAGACTGCCTGCAGCAGCATCGTTTGGCGCTCAGATTGCCGTTCTGCCCATTATGACGAATGTTTTTCATAAACTGTCTCTAGCTGGGCTGATCACCAATATATTCATCCTTTTTATGCTCGGCGGAGTTTTGCAGCTAGGGCTTATCGGAACGGTATTATCTTTTGTCCCGGGTATGCCGCCTATTTTTTTTCAAGCTGCTGTATGGCTGCTTGAGATCTCTGACCGTATATTGACGTTGATTGCATCTTTCCCCTGGGCCTATTTCTGGGTATTGAATCCCGGTATGATCTTCTGGATAGCCTGGTATGTATTTCTGGCAGGGGTGTTATTCGGTACGGAAAGAATAAAATTTATTTGGAGTGTACAAATCAGAAGACTTATATCAGCTGCGAAGAGATTACGATTACTGCCCTGCCTGAGCAGAATAGGTGACACACTCAAGCTTGGTAAGGCTGAAAAGTTAGATACGAATCAGATAAAACCGAGATATGCTAATCTGAGAGATGTGATATTGCAATATGTAAAATTCAGGTACCTCTTTGCTTTGCTTTTGATTCTATTGCTCTGGAACCCCTGGTCAAGCGGCAATGCCTTGAAGATCACGTTTATTGATGTCGGCCAAGGGGACTGTATCCTGATTCAGACGGCCCGAGAAAACCTGCTTGTCGATACCGGTCCCCGTAAGGATAACTACAATGCAGCGGAAAAAATTGTGCTTCCTTATCTAATGGAAAAAAGGATAGGTAAATTGGATTTTCTTTTTATCACGCACGAGGATGCTGATCATTTGGGAGGGGCACAATACCTGCTGGCTAATTTGCCTGTGGCAAAAGTCGCAGTACCCGAAGCGGGCGATAGAATAACAAATGAAGAATGGCAGTCGGGAATTCCAGCGGAATACTACCGGAACGAAGGAAAGTTTGTAACGCTTAAGGCAGGGGATTATATCCATTTTTCTTCCAGTCTGCAGATTGATATTATGGCCCCGGTCGAAGAAATGAACAACACCGGTGCTGATTCGAATAATAATTCTCTGGTGATACAGATAGAATATCTGGGAAAAAAAATCTTATTGACGGGAGATATGGAAGCAGAAGAAATGGAATCCATCTCAGACAGAGGAACTGACTGGAATTCGGATTTTATAAAAATTCCACATCATGGCGGAAAAGGCTCTCTGGATACAGCTTGGTTTGACAGTACCAATCCCCGGGCAGTGTTTGTTTCTGTAGGCAAAAACAGCTTTGGTCATCCTTCCCGGGAGGTTATCAACTACTGGGAAGAAAGAGGTGTACCTATATATCGGACAGATATAGACGGTACAATACAATTAATGATCAATAAAAAGAGCTCTAAAATAATAACAGGCAGGTGACAGCTGCAAATTTCTTTTTTATCCAAATTTATGCTATAATCAACAACTGAACGAATAATTCATACGTTGAAAAGGAGTTATCGATCATGGAAAAACCGATTGTAACGATTGAAATGGCCAACGGGGATGTCATTAAGGCCGAACTCTATCCTGAAATAGCCCCGAATACTGTCAATAATTTTATTTCATTAATTGAGAAGGGCTTCTATGACGGTCTGATTTTTCACAGAGTCATTCCTGGTTTTATGATTCAGGGAGGATGTCCCCAGGGTTCGGGAATGGGTGATCCAGGCTACAGTATTAAAGGAGAATTCTCCGGCAACGGCGTCATAAATGATCTGAAGCATAGTCGTGGAGTCCTGTCAATGGCTCGTTCCAGAATGGCAGATTCAGCCGGTTCTCAGTTTTTTATCATGGTTGATGATTCACCTCACCTTGACAGCCAATATGCTGCTTTCGGTAAGGTGATCGAAGGCATGGAATTTGTCGATAAAATCGTATCGGTTGAAAGAAATTATCAGGACAGACCTAATCAGGAACAAGCTATGAAAAGTGTAACCGTCGACACCAAAGGTGTAGATTACGCTGAACCGGAAACCGTCTAAATATTTAGTCTGATACATCAAATTAGTCCAGCAAAGACTAATTTTATACGGAAATACAAAAAATATTAAAAACATGAATAAAAAGAGGAAGTGCATGGAAATAATACCAAATGAACATCTCTTTTCTCCTCCTCTTTCTTTCCCCTTCATCCGTTGAGGGGGACTTTTTTTGTTTAAAATCTCAATGATCTTTGGTTGAAAAGTTATTTGTTCTGCGCTATAGTAGATATAATTCAAAATAATTACTAAATAGTCATTTTGTGAAGAGAGAGGAAGATATTTCAATGGATTTCGCAGAAAATAATGCAAAAAGCCATGAAGAAATCTTGGAAACCTACGCGATGGTATTATCCAATTTAAAAGAAATGATGCAGGAAGACCTTATGGTGATGATCACAAACAGGACAAACATGCTCTATTACTACCCCGGCTACAAAATGGTGACGAACGTGGATTCAGCGAGTTTTAAGGTTAGTGATAACCCTCACCTTGTTGAAGTGATGAGAACAGGTAAATCCACATCGAATCTTATGCCCAAAGAGAAATTCGGTTTTCCGTTTGCGTCATTCACATACCCAATTAAAGCACCCAATGGAGAAGTCATCGGGTGTGTCGGAATCGGTAAAAGCTTGGAAAAACAGGCTAGAATTGATGAGGTTTCCCAAAGTCTTGCAGCAACGCTTCAGGAAGTAAACGCCGGGCTACAGGAAGTAGCTTCAGGATCACAAGGACTTTCGTTCAAAATTAGCAATGCTGTAAAATCCGCAAATGAATCCGCCGTGAAAATTAAAGAAATCAATAAAGTTATCGGCGCTATTTCAGATATATCCTCACATTCCAACTTGCTGGGACTGAATGCCGCAATTGAAGCGGCCCGCGCCGGAGAACAGGGACGCGGCTTTGCAGTGGTTGCGGAGGAAATGCGCAAACTTGCCGCCCAGAGTAACGATTCGGCCAAAATGATTACTGAAATACTTACTGAGATGAAAGATTCCATCGGAAGTATCATTACAGAAATCAATGAGATTGGTGGTATTGCTGAAAACCAGGCCGCAGCAACTGAAGAAATCACTGCTGCAATTGAGGAAGTAAGTGAAAATTCGCAGGACCTGGTTGAATTCTCAAAAATCACATTGGATGGCAAATAAGAGACCCTCTTCTTAAGTCCAAGGAGAAAATAGGATATGACATTAGATATAATCAAACACGACATAGAGAACCACGGTATTCCCTCTGTTTATCTCTGGTACGGTGAAGACCGTTATTCTCTCACCGAGGCTTTGAAACTGCTAAAAAACTATTATTTGCTGGATGACCCTTCCGGCAGCAATACAGAGCTTCTTAACGGAAAAGAACAAACCCGGGAAGAAATAATCCAGGCTGCCAATATGACAGCTTTTTTTTCCGGAAAACTCGTGGTTGTTGATGATCTTCCTTATTTTGGAACGGGCAGGAGTAAAGGCGTTTCTGAATCGGAAAACAGCGCTGAAGAAACAGAACGATCCGATTCAGGGAGAGAAAGTGACCCGGATATCTTGCTGGAATACTGTCTGAACCCAAATCCGTCCACTTGCCTGGTTCTGATATCGGAAAAAGTAAACAAAGGCAGAAAACTGTTTAAGGAAATCAATAAAAACGGGAAAACAGTAGAATTCGCTTTTCCGAAGGGCCAGTCGGAATGGATGGCCTGGCTGCAAAAGCAAGCGCATCAAAACGGGAAGAACCTGAGTGTTCCCGTCGCTTCGTTTCTTTTGGAATGGGCTGGTCACCAGACGGGGGTGCTCAGTCAGGAACTGGCCAAATTAGCTCTATATACCGGAGAAAAACAAAACATAGAAATTGAAGATATCCGGAAAATAAGTTTGCCGATGATCGAGACGACGGTCTTTGCGATGTTGGATGCCATCGCGGCAGAGAATACCAAAGATGCATTGGCCAGGCTTAGCGAAGTGCTTAGTCAGGAACATTACCTCAAAGTGCATACAATGATCGTCCGCCATATCCGGCTGTTACTGGCAGCGAGTATTTGGCGGGCCCGCAAGGGCACAGTCAATGATTTTATGGGCACTGCAGGAATTAGGACATTCTTTGAAGGAAACAAACTCTTTCAGCAAGCGGACTCTTTTTCAGCCAACAGATTGGCTGAGGCCATGGAAGATTGTCTTCAGACTGAACTGGCGTTAAAAAGCAGCGGAGGGAACCCTCAGCTGCTGCTGGAAATAATGGTTATACGATTGTGTAAGAAATAACGTAATGAAAAAAGAGGATGCCCCAGGGTTCTGAGATATCCTCTTCAATGTCTATGGAGCGTGAAGCGTTTAAATAGCCTTCACGGATGCTGCGACGTCCATGGAGGGACTCGTGCAGCGTTGCTTAGCTGGCTTTATTATTCAAAGCCTGGAACTTTTTGGCCATTCTGGATTTTTTGCGAGCTGCTTTGTTTTTGTGGATCAAACCTTTTGCAGCAGCTTTATCAAGTGCACGGGAAGCTTTTTGCAGAGCTTCAACAGCATTTTCAGGATTATTGTTTACAGCTTCCTCAAAACGACGAATAGCGGTTCGTAAGGAAGATCTGGCAGCAGTATTCTTGGCATTCTGTAACTTGCTTAGTTGGACCCTTTTAATTGCTGATTTAATATTTGGCATACAGTCACCCCCTTCGAAACATCTAACTACCGCACGTTTTTTAGACAAAAGTTATTTTATCATATTTTAGCGAGACTATGCAACTAAATTCTTAAAAAAGAATAACCTGTCTTTATCTATTGCCATGTCAACCATCCATTGCATACCATTCTGAAATATATTTTTATATATTTTACAATAGCCATACAGAATTTCTATGGGCATACAGAATAGATATTTCTAATTGACGAATCTCAGGGCTCTGTGATAATATAGATTCAAATCAATACCATTATTGTATAAAAGTAATGATGGGGTAAAGTAAACGGTATGAGCTTTCCAGGGAGGAAACGTCTTAGACTGAAAGCGTTTCTATCGTATCGATCGTTGAAGGTTCACCCCTGAACTTCCGGACTGAAACCTTTGGGTAAGTAGGTCTGGACGGAGGCTTCCGCCGTTAAAAGGGAGGGGGTATAAGGAAGAATAAAGTCCCGTACCTGCTGAAAAGTGGGGTCTGCTTAGACCCAAATAGGGTGGTACCGCGAAGCACTTTCGTCCCTTCAGGGATGAGAAGTGTTTTTTTAGTTGGCTGCAAGGAGCGGCTAGCAAGGCCACGGATGCCCACGGACCACACCTAAGTTTCAGCAGGGAAAGACTCCTTTATTCGTACTCTTAAGAGAGGGCTGGAGTGATCCGGCTAACTGGGGTGGTACCGCGGAAGGCCACAGCTTTCGTCCCGGCGAAGGCTGTGGCTTGTTGTTTTCTGGTGAATCAGAAAAATATGAATGTAGGAGTGAAGGATGATGAAAAGAAAGTTCAAAGGTTTCACAGGGAGTATGGTAGTAGCTTTATTATTGGCGGGCAGCCTGATATTGGGGGGCTGCAGCTCCGGGAAGAGCAGTACGGCAGGCAGTGAGACAGCAGAACCTTACAAAGTGGGTGCGGTTCTCGATATCAGCGGGACTTCCTCTTCTTTGGGCACACCTGAACGCGATACACTGCTGATGATGGTGGACAAAATCAATGCCGAAGGCGGTATTCAAGGCCATCCGATTGAACTGATCATTGAGGACAATAAAAGTGATGAGACGGAGGCTGTACTTGCTGCGAATAAGCTGATCGAAAAAGGCGTCCTTGCAGTTTTAGGCGGCAGCTCCAGCGGAACCTCGATGGCAATTATTAAAACTGTTCAGGATGCGCAAATCCCGATGATTTCTCTGGCAGCAGCCAGCAGCATAGTTGAACCGGCAGCTGAAAGGCAATGGGTATTTAAAACAGCCCAGAGCGATATCGTCATGATCAATAAAATCGTGGAATATCTCAAGAAGAATAACATGACGAAGATTGCCTTTATGTATATGAACAATGCCTATGGCGACAATGGCAAGAAGGCCATTAGCGCAGCAGCTCCCCAAAATGGAATCACCATCGTTGCCGAAGAAAAATTTGACGCGACAGACAATGATATGACGCCGCAATTGACGAATGTCAAGAGCAGTGGAGCTCAGGCAGTCGTCGTATGGGCGATTCCGCCTTCGGCCTCCATCCTGACGAAGAACTATAAGGATCTGGGACTGACGATTCCGCTCATTCACAGTCATGGCGTCGGCAATCAAAAATTCATTGAACTTGCCAAGGACGCTGCTGACGGAGTGATTCTTCCAATAGGTAAGCTTCCGGTGGCCGATCAGATTGCGGATTCTGATCCGCAGAAAGCAGTGCTTACAAGTTATATCAATGATTACCAAAATAAATACAATACCGCGCCCAATTCATTCGGTGGTTATGCGGCAGATGCTTTAAGTCTCCTGGTCAAGGCGATCGAAAAAGCCGGTCCAGACCGCAGCGCCATTCGGGATGAACTGGAAAAAACGCAGGGACTTGTCGGCGTATCCGGGGTATTTAATATGTCTAAACAGAATCATAATGGCTTAAGCGAGGATTCCGCCGTTTTGGTTCAGATCAAAGACAGCAAATGGAAAATATTACAGTAACAAGGGCAAAATTCAGTAACGGAGTGAAAACTGATGGGAGAACAACTACTGCAGCTATTATTCAGCGGACTTACGCTTGGAAGTATTTATTCCATTATTGCCCTTACCCTGGTTATCACCTATAAAGTAACAGGCATATTAAATCTAGCCCTTGGGGAATTTCTGGTTATCGGGGCACTTCTGACGGTCAGTTTCAAATCAATGGGGATGCCGCTAATAGCGGCCTCCCTTCTCGCCATCATTATTGTCGCTTTGTTGGCGGGGGTGCTCGAAAGGCTGACGGTCAACAAAGCTAGGGGGGCCAGCAGCCTGACGATGCTGATCATTACAATTGGTATTTCAATATCCTTAAGGGGGCTGGCCCTTCTGATCTGGGGAACAGATACCTACTCTTTGCCCTCCTTTACGACTAGCGGACCAATCATGGCAGGCGGGGCGGCGCTCAATCCTCAGAGTATCTGGATATTTTTGCTGGCAGCGGCAACATTGATCTGCATCAACACTTTTTTTGGACGGACGTACTGGGGAAAAGCAGTTAAGGCTTCCGTCCTCAGTCCCATCGGAGCCCAGCTACAGGGGATCAATCTGAGTATGATTTCCCTAGCCGCATTTGTTTTTTCAGGGGCTTTGGCTACCGCCGCAGGAATCTGCATCGGACCGGTGACGATGGTCACGTATGATATGGGTTTTATGTTAGGCGTCAAAGGTTTTATCGCGGCAACAATTGGCGGATTGGGGAGTATATCCGGAGCTGTTCTGGGGGGATTAATCCTGGGACTTTTGGAAGCCTACAGTTCCGGACTGATTTCCTCCGGGTTGAATGATGCGATCTCTATTGTGATTCTTCTTGCAGTCCTTTTAATCAGGCCGGAAGGGATCCTGGGTGCAATTAGCGAGCGTAAAATTTAATTTTAAAACAGGGTTGGGTTTTCTTTTGGCATAGATTTAAATTTTTTTGAGTAATATTCGACAGCGTTATATGGTAAGGAGCGTATCTCTGGTGAAAAAGATTCAATTTAAATTTAGCGGAGCTGTCATCATGCTGGTGCTGTTGATCATTCCGCTCCTGCTTAACAGCAATTATCTTTATGGGATGCTGATTGTTATCGGCCTGTATGCCATCATTGTTCAGGGCTTGGGAATACTGATGGGTTATGCGGGACAGGTTTCGTTTGGTCATGCGGCGTTTTTTGGTTTAGGCGCTTATACGGCAGCAATATTAACCACGCGTTTCCATTGGCCGTCATTGTTAGCCCTTCTTGCAGCGATTCTTCTTCCCGGAATCGTGGCGGCACTTATTGGCAGACAGACCCTTAAATTACGCGAGCTATATCTTGCGCTTGCTACGCTTGGATTTGGGATTTTGGTCTATATATTATTTACCGAGGGCCGAGATATTACCGGAGGACCATCCGGGATCAGTGGTATCCCGCATCTGGGCATCGGCAGTCTTACTTTAAACAGTGACAGGGAATTTTATATCATGGTGTGGATTATTCTGGTCCTGATACTGCTGGGAATACGAAATTTAGTCCGTTCCAGAACAGGCAGGGCCTTATGTGCGATCCGGGAGAGTGAGTATGCGGCAGAAAATGCCGGTATTGACTGTATACGCCTGAAGCTGCAGGCTTTTATCTTCAGTGCGCTCCTTACGGGCTTGGCAGGGGGCCTATATGCTTTTTTCGTGACCTTTATCAGTCCGTCACCGTTTACATTTCATGCTTCCGTCCAGTTTGTATTGATGGCTGTAATCGGCGGCCTGGGAACCTTTTGGGGGCCTTTGCTTGGGGCAGCAGTTGTCGTGGCTCTGAGTGAAATCTTAAAAGAATTGATACCGCTCATCATTCCCGGAGCCGGTGGCGAATACCAGATTATTATTTACGGAATCATCCTGGTAGCCCTTATGATTTACCGGCCGCAAGGTTTAACCAGTATTGGAGAATTCTTCCAAAGATCAAAAAAGAGTCTGGTTTGAGACTGAAATAGTCCGTTAAACCTATATTTGAACAGAACAATAATAGGAATATTAAATAAAAAATATAGATTGCGTATCAATGCAACAGAAGGAGGGAAAAAGCGATGCTCCTAGAGTTACACAGAATCACAAAACATTTTGGCGGCATTATGGCCGTTAAACATGTGTGCTTTGGGGTTGAAGAAGCAAAAATAACAGCGCTCATTGGACCCAACGGTGCAGGAAAAACGACGATTTTTAACCTGATTGCCGGTACATATCAACCGGATGAAGGTGAAATATTATTGGAAGGGAAAACGATCACCGGAATGAAGACGTATAAGACAGCCCGGGCTGGAGTAAGCAGAACTTTTCAGAACCTTCAGCTTTTCGGCAGCATGACCGTGATGGAAAATGTCATGACTGGGGCTTACCTGCAGGGGAAAAAGGGCTTTATCAAGTCGTTCCTTTCTTCCCCAGATCGGTCTAAGGAAGAAAAGAAAATCAGGGCTGAATCCCTTAGACTGCTTGAAGAGGTTGGTTTAGTGGAGTCGGCCGGTCTACCGGCGGCAGTTCTGCCGTTTGGACAGCAAAGACTCTTGGAAATTGCCAGAGCCCTTGCTTCTCAGCCCAAACTGATCCTGCTTGATGAACCAGCTGCGGGGCTAAATGCCGCTGAATCTGAAATCCTGACAGAATATTTGAAAAAACTTCGCAGTCAGGGTACGACCATGATTATGATTGAACATGATATGGAAACGGTCATGGAAGCTGCTGATAAGATTGTTGTACTGAATTTTGGCGAGGTGATCGCCCAGGGAACCCCGGCAGAAATTCAGGCTCACCCAGAAGTGATCAAAGCCTATCTCGGAGAGGATGAGCAAAGTGCTTAGTGTAAATGGTCTCGATGTTTATCATGGCTATGTGCATGCGCTGAAAAATCTATCGATGAATGTCAAGCAGGGAGAAATGCTGGCAATTCTCGGAGCCAATGGAGCAGGCAAGAGTACCCTGCTGGGGACGCTTGCTGGGTTATACAAGCCGGCCGCAGGAGATATCGTTTTTCAGAACATAAAAATAACCGGCCAGTCACCGGATAAAATCGTCAGATCTGGTATCGCCCTTATACCGGAAAAGAGAGAAATATTCAGCGCATTAAGCGTAATGGATAATTTAATGATGGGGGCTTTTCACCGTTATCGTCAGGACAGGACTGATATTCCTAACGATGCGAAGGAAATCTTAGAATTATTTCCTCTGCTGCAGGGAAGAGAAAAGGACTTGGCAGGTTCTTTAAGCGGCGGACTGCAGCAAATGCTGGCGATAGGCAGGGCACTTATGGCCAGGCCCTCGCTACTGCTGCTTGATGAACCTTCCGTCGGGCTAGCTCCACTTGTTGTGCGCGAGATTATGGCGATCCTGGTCAGGATGAAAGAATCCGGCGTTACGGTCGTACTGGTTGAACAAAATACAAAAGCCGCCTTAAAAGTAGCGGACAGTGTAATTGTCATGGAGCGAGGTAGGATTGTTCACTACGGAAACTCTAAAGAAGCAATATCGGATGCTCTGCTTCAGGAGGCTTATTTGGGCCGGACCCGGATGTGAGTATATTGCGGCTTTACCCAGCGTATGTATCGTATCAAAACCTTAAGAGTTTTAAGAGTTAGTGGATCCTATTATAGTATAATTTCTACCATAATGATTTCAATGGAATAGATAAACCAGTGAAATATGGAAGATCTACAACATCTTCATCCATACCTGCTGCAGCTAAGACGTAGGAACCATCCCTCAGTACAAAACATTCGAGGGTTTTCTCAGCCGGATCGACCAGCCAGTAATGTGGGATCTTGGTCTTTTGGTAAATCTGCAGCTTCTGCAGACGATCTTTGCGCCTGCTGGATGGGGAAATGATTTCAACCACGATTGTTGGCTGGCCATTGATACGGGCTTCTTTGATGATCTGTTTTTGCTGCCCGGAAACGTAAAAAATGTCGGGCTGGACCACGTTGATATCTAATAATGTTACATCAAGAGGTGCCACAAATACTTCGCCTTCGGGATCATTTCCCCGAAAATAATCTTCAAGAATCCATGTCAACCGAAGCAAAACATGTTGGTGGCTAACATTTGGAGAAGGTTCTTTCATCATAATACCTTCGAGAATTTCGATGCGGTAGCCGGGTTCATCCGGTATCTTCAGATAGTCTTCGTAAGTCAGCTTCCTAGAAGATTCTGCAGTGTATTCGTTTGATTTTTCCTGCACTGCTGAGGCAGTATTTGTAAGTGCATGGATGACATCCGTCAATATATAACGATACTGCTTGCCATTCAATTCAATGAATGGTATTTTTTTCTCTCGCGTATATTTCCAAATAGTTTCTGTTGAAAGATCGAGTGCTTCAGCCAACGCTTGGGCAGTCATAAGATTCTTGTCTATTGGCATATCATGATCACCTCAATAAAATTATATAAACATAATCAACCATAATCAACCAAAAATAATAAAAAATAACAAATATAATAAAAGATAAGACCAAAGATAATAGTAAAAATAATAATGCTGCTAATAGTCATGAGAACCATTAACAGCATTATATCAGTTTAGGATTACTCGTTTTTTGTGGTTACTCCACTATGATATGATGAGCCAAAGAGCTCAGATCCGTTCGACCCGGACGCCGGCATCGTGGTCGTTCAGGTTTACCTTGGTCAGATCTGCGGTACCTGATGTTTTTTCGATGCTTTCAGCAAGCGTTTCAACTCTGATGTATTCCTGATAGCTTTGAATTGCGCTTGTAACTTCGTCATCCCCGTCAAAATAGATCCGGATCCGGTCCATCATTTCGAAATCATTGCTCTTGCGCATTTGCTGGACTTTGGAAACAAGCTCTCTGGCCAGACCTTCGTCGAGAAGCTCTCTGGTCAGCGTGGTATCAAGAATAACAAACAGGTTGTTTTCCATTGTGACCGTGAATCCTTCTTTGGCTGAAATCGACACGATGACATAGTCCTTGACGATATTTAGCTGTTCTGCGTCGACATCAACTGAAAGTAATTCTCCGGCCTCCAGAGCAGCTGCAGCTTTCGAGGCCTCCAGACTTTCCAGTGCTTTGCCGAGGAGTTTAATTTTCGAGCCAAAGACGGGTCCGGCGACTTTAAAGTTAGGCTTTAGACTGAAATTCATAAAATCGCTTAAGTTGTTCGCAAAAATAACTTCTTTTACATTGAGCTCTTCTTGGATCAGTGGAATCAAATCCGCGATCAGGACTTCATATTTTCCGTCGACCAGGATTTGCTGGATCGGCTGACGGACTTTGATCCTGACCTGTTCCCGGGCTGATCTGCCGAGGGTGACTAAATTCCTAACCAAATCCATTCTGTTTTCGACGTTCTCATTGATCATAGTCGAGACATATTCCGGATAATCTGTCAGGTGGACCGAAGTCCCGCCGGTCAGGTTACGGTAGATTTCTTCCGCCAGATAAGGAGCGAACGGTGCTGAGATTTTAGCGATGCCGACCAGGATCTCATACGTGGTGTTATAGACGGCCTTCTTGTCGTCCGACAGTCCGGAATCCCAGAATCTGCGGCGGGAGCGCCGAATATACCAGTTGGAGAGATCCTCGCTGACAAATTCCTGTATTTTTCGGACCGCTTTGGTCAGATCATAGACAGCCAGATTGGTTTCAACGTCGTTCAGCAGGGCGTGATATTTAGAGAGGATCCACCTGTCTAGCTCCGGCCGCTTTTTGTATTCGATAAAGAAATCTCTTGGGTCAACTTCATCGGTATTCGCATAGAGCACAAAAAAGGTATAGACGTTGCGGAGTGTTCCGAAGAACTTGCTCTGAACTTCCTTGAGGCCTTCGATGTCAAAGCGTTTAGGTGTCCAGGCCGGAGATACATAAAGCAAATACCATCTGAGCGTATCGGCACCGTACCGGTCAAACAGTTCAAACGGATCTACTGTGTTGCCTTTGGATTTAGACATTTTCTGTCCCTGTTTGTCTAAAACGAGATCGTTGACCAGAACCCGCTTATACGGCGAACGGCCCATCACGAAGGTCGAAATCGCGAGCAGTGAGTAGAACCAGCCGCGGGTTTGGTCAATCCCTTCGCAGATAAAATCTGCCGGGAACAGTTCATGAAAGTTCTCTTTGTTTTCAAATGGATAATGATGCTGAGCATAAGGCATCGCACCGCTGTCAAACCAGCAGTCGATCACTTCACTGACCCGGGTCATCGGTTTGCCGCACTTCTCACAGCGGATATGAACGTCATCGACGTAAGGTCGGTGCAGTTCGATGGTTTCATCAATCTTTTCGATTGCTTTTTCCACAAGTTCTTTGCGGGAGCCGACCGAAGCGGTATGGCCGCATCCGCAACGCCAGATATTTAAAGGAGTCCCCCAGTAGCGGTTACGGGACAATGCCCAGTCATTGACATTTTCGAGCCAGTTGCCGAAACGTTTTTCACCGACAAAGTCGGGATACCATTCGACAGTTTTGTTATTAGCGACAAGCTGATCTTTCAGTTTGGTCATCGCAATGTACCAGCTCGGCTTGGCGTAGTACAGCAGGGGCGTCTGACAGCGCCAGCAGTGCGGGTAGTTATGCTCCATTTTTTCTTTCTTGAACAGTTTGCCTTCGGCATACAGCCACTTGATAATATCCAGATCGGCATCCATCACAAAGCTGTCTTTCCAAGGCGTTGCGATGAATTTGCCCGATTCATTCACTGGCTGAAAAACCGGCAGGTTATACCGTTTTCCGGTGTTATAGTCGTCCTCACCAAAAGCAGGTGCGGTATGGACGATCCCGGTACCGTCCTCTGTCGTGACATAATCGGCTGTCGTCACGAAGAAAGCTTTTTTGTCGGTGCTTAAAAACGGCATCAGCTGTTCATATTCCATATATTCAAGCTCAGTGCCTTTTAATTCCTGCAGGACTTCATAATCGTCGCCAAGTACTTTCGGCGCAAGCGTCTTTGATAAATAATAAATCTCATCATTGCTGCGGACTCTGACGTAGGTCTCAGCCGGGCTGACTGTGAGTGCCGCATTGGAGGGCAAGGTCCATGGTGTGGTCGTCCAGGCCAGGAAATACTCGTCAACTCCTTTGCGCTTAAATTTGGCGATGACGGTATTTGTTTTGATTTCTTTATAGCCCAGCGCGACTTCATGGGAAGCAAGTCCGGTTCCGCATCTAGAACAGTACGGAAGAATCTTGTGACCTTCGTACATGTAGCCTTCTTTGAAGAATTTGTCCAGAATCCACCAGACACTTTCGATATAATTGTTATCCAGGGTAATATACGGATGATCTAGATCAATCGAATAACCCATCCGGATCGTCATTTCGCGCCATTGCTTTTCATACGTAAACACTGAGTCACGGCATTTTTCATTGAACTGAGCAATCCCGTACGCTTCAATACCTTGTTTGTCGGAAAGATTCAGCTGTTTTTCAACTTCAATTTCTACCGGAAGTCCGTGCGTATCCCATCCAGCCTTCCGTTTGACCTGGAAACCTTTCATGTTTTGATACCGGCAGACGGAATCCTTCAGGGTTCTGGCCATGACATGGTGAATACCTGGCTTGCCGTTGGCCGTCGGCGGACCCTCATAAAATACAAACGGTTCTGCGCCTTCACGGTTTTCAATTGTCTTTTGCAGAATATCAATTGAATCCCAGTAATCCGATATTTGTTTTTCCCGTTCAGCAACAGGGTTTTCAGCTAAAGATTTGAACTTTTCCATAGAGATTCTCCTTTATCAATTCATTAATGATTGCTAGTTTAATTGTCAACCCTTAAGTTGTAATATAAAAAATTAAAAATCCCTAAGTATAAATAACTTAGGGACGACTAAACCGCGGTACCACCCTGATTATATGTCTGGGTACATGAAAATACGTCAAACACATCACTCTTGCCCGTTAACGCAGGGCAGGCGGAACTTCTTACTGGAACCCTGTTACTGATCATTTTACAAGACAAGGTATCATATTTCTGAAGTTCAGCTCCCGGGTGATCTTCACTTGAAAGTCAGCCGCAATTTCTCAGCATTCGATTGCTTTCTGTGGACTTTCTTTTAAGCTACTGTCCCATTCCTCGCTGTTTGATGCTTGAATTGTTTTCAAATTATATCTATTATATGACATCTCATGCAAAAATGCCAAGTACATCTTAAAAATTCTACGATGCATAAATTCAGCGCAAATGCAGGCGTAAAATATTAGGCTATTTCAATGTTCTAAGACAAGGTTGTCCTTCATATTCCTAATTATGGAAAGGAGGGGGTTGTCCTGTTTTCTTGGAAAAACCGTCTGAAAGCTGTTGGGGTCATTTTACTATTGGCGCTGCTTACATTTTCTGTTTACTTTTGTATTTCCAATGATAGTTTTCAGTATACCATAAAAATACTGTCCGAAAAAAGTTTCCCGTTTGAGCTTGTACTTCTGGAAGGCGCCCCGGGGATGTCTTATCCGGAACGAACCTATATCAGTGATACACGGAACTCTGCTGCAGGGATCGGAATGTATTTGCTGACCGGAGTCAACATATCTGATGCCCGGACGTATTTTTTAAGTTTCTATGCGCCTCCTTCCGAAGGGCCGACTTGGCTGGGCTGGGCCTATCATCCCAATGATCCTGAAATGGAGGGGCCGCTGCTCGAACCCCTTGATAATCCGTTCTATCATGACCCTGAACCGGTTAAAAGTGCGCAGGATGTCTTGGTAGGCATCTATCACACCCACAGTGCAGAGTCTTATTCGGGGGATGGCGGTGCAGACCGGGTAGCCGGAGGTGAAAACGGAGATATTGTGAAGATTGGACGGTTATTGTCAGAAAAATTGATCCAGGCCGGGATCAAGACCGTACATTCTGAAGAGGTAAATGATGCGGTTTATATCCAGTCCTACAATCATTCCTACCTTACAGCAAAAAAAATAATTGAAGAAAATCCGACGACTCGCCTGCTGATCGATCTCCACCGGGACGGGCTGCCTCCTCAGGTAGGAAAGGACACGATAAAGATTAATGGGCAAGAGTGCGCCAAGGTCATGATTGTGATCGGTCAGAAAAATCAAAATTGGGAAAAGAATGACGCAATTGCGCATGAGATTATTAAGATTGCGGAGGAAAAATATCCGGGACTGTTTTTCCCGAAAATCCGCTATGCTTCAGAGGCACGCTACAATCAGTACCTTACGGATGGAGCCATCCTGGTGGAAATAGGCAGTCAGTTAAATACGCTGGAGGAAGCACAGGCTGCGGCCGGTCCCATAGCCGAAGTATTGAAGGAATATCTCGGTAAATGATATAATTTGCAGAGAATGCATTGATGGGTAGATAGAAAGGTCCTTCAGCTTCATGATGACAAACAATCAAAAGATGATGAAAGCAGCCGGCTTCATGATGGCTGCCAACCTTGTTTCCAGGCTTCTCGGTTTCATCAGGGAGTCTCTGATGGCCGGATTGTTCGGAAAAACGGCAGCTACTGACGCGTATAATACGGCCTTTATCCTTCCGGACCTGCTGTACTGGTTATTGGTTGGAGGCGTGTTAAGTGCTGCCTTTATCCCTGTCCTATCCGAATATATTGCCAAAGGCAGGGAAAAAGAAGGATGGAAAGTCGTGAGCTCGGTAACCAATGCGACATTTCTTCTGCTCTGTATCCTGGTTATCGCGGGCATGCTGCTGACTCCGAAGTTTATTGAGCTTCAGGTGCCCGGATTCAGTCCGGCGAATAAGGAACTTACAATCTATCTTACCCGTATCCTGCTACTGCAGCCGGTCATTCTGGCTTTGAGCGGGATTACGATGGGCATCCTGAACTCGTACAAAATATTTTGGCCGTCCGCGTTGGGGACGGTCCTTTACAATGCCAGTATCATCCTATTTGGAGCGATTTGGGCTAATTCCGGTGAAGCCCGGAGTATCTCCGGTTTTGCGTTTGGGGTCGTCATCGGAGCTGCAGCTAATTTTCTTGTTCAGGTACCTTCCCTGCGAAAGGTTGGCTTCCGCTACTATCCAATGATCGATCTGAAACATCCCGGGGTCCGGAAGATTATGCTGTTGGCTGTCCCGATGATAATCATGTATACCTTGAATCAATTCCAGGTTATCGTGAATTCCAACCTCGGTTCCGCACTTGATCCGGGAAGCTTGACTGCGGTCTGGTACTCTTACCGTCTTTTCCAGGTCCCGGTCGGAATCTTCGCGTTGGCCATCGGTGTCGCTGTTTTCCCGACCTTAACAGAACAGGCGGCTCTGAAAAAGGCCAAAGATTTTCTCGAGACGATTTCGAGTGCAATCCGACTGATTATCTTTATTACAGTTCCGATATCCATTGGGATGGTCGTCCTGCGCTTCCCTTTGATCCGAGTTCTGTTCCAGCATGGTGAATTCAGCGCCGGGGATACGGATATCATGGCTGTACCACTGCTGTATTTTTCGCTTGGGATCACAGCTCAGGCTATTATTCAAATTCTGCCGCGTGCTTTTTATGCAATGCAGAACACCTGGATTCCGGTTATTCTTGGCCTCGTCGCCATGGCTGCCAGCATCATCTGGATGTATATTTTGGTCGGGCCTCTGGCTTGCGGAGGTTTGGCCCTTGCTGTAACCCTCGGAGCCATGATGCAGATGCTTTTGCTGTTTATTGTACTACGCCGTAAGCTTGGCAAAATTGATGGGCGCAGAATTGCAGCCGTGTTTAGTAAAACACTAGCAGCTGCTTTGGCCATGGCAGCTGTCGTCATGATTTGGGCGAATCTGCTCACCCTTTGGGTCGGAATTGGCAAAATTGGCTCGACAATCGTTTTAATCAGCGGAGCACTCGTCGGCATGCTCGCGTTTTTTATCGTTGCCCGTCTGCTGAAGATGGAGGAGTACAAAATGGCCATTGACATGCTGATAAAACGTCGTAAATAGAGGAGCAGAGGACAAAAGAAACGCTTCTGTCCTCCAGTATCCCGGAGCCGCCTTGCTTTTCAAGGCGGTAATTTGTTATAATGATGTGCTGGTATTATATTCAGGGAGAGAAGAATATCCATGGCAAACGCTTCATCCAAAATTAGGAATTTTTCAATCATTGCCCATATCGATCACGGCAAATCTACCCTTGCTGATCGACTGATTGAGTATACTGGAACCATGTCCACCCGGGAACTTAAGGAGCAGGTTCTCGACTCCATGGATTTGGAACGGGAGCGTGGGATCACTATCAAACTGCAGGCAGTCCGTTTACGCTACAAGGCGAAAGATGGAGAGGTCTATGAGCTGAATCTGATTGATACTCCCGGGCATGTTGACTTTTCTTACGAAGTTTCCCGGAGTTTGGCTGCCTGCGAAGGGGCCTTGTTAGTCGTCGATGCAGCACAGGGTATTGAGGCACAGACCCTCGCTAATGTCTATCTTGCTTTGGAAAATGACCTGGAGATCATTCCTGTTATTAATAAAATTGATCTGCCAAGCGCAGAACCTGACAGAGTCAAACAGGAGATTGAAGATGTGATTGGGATTGATGCGAGTGAGGCGATCCTCGCATCGGCCAAAATGGGGATTGGGGTCGAAGAGATCCTGGAAGCGATTGTTAAGAGAATTTCTCCGCCGAAGGGCGATGATGAAGAACCCTTGAAGTCGCTGATTTTTGACTCGAAGTTTGATTCCTATAAAGGTGCGATCCCTTATATCCGATTATTTGACGGCAAAGTCTCCAAAGGTACGAGCATCAAGATGATGTCCACCGGAAAAATGTTTGAAATTACCGAAGTTGGTGTTTTTACACCCGGGATGACGATTGTTGAAGAACTAAGGGCAGGCCAGGTTGGCTATATCGCAGGTAGTATTAAGAATGTCGGAGATACTCGCGTTGGGGATACCGTGACGGATAACGACCATCCGGCTGCAGAACCGTTGCCGGGTTATCGCAAAGCGGTGTCGATGGTTTTTTGCGGCCTTTATCCGGTTGAAACTTCCGACTTTGACAGGCTGAAGGATGCGCTGGAAAAACTTCAGCTGAATGATGCGAGTTTAATGTATGAAAATGAAACGTCCGCGGCGCTGGGTTTTGGTTTCCGCTGTGGGTTCCTGGGTCTCCTGCATATGGAAATCATTCAGGAGAGACTTGAGCGGGAATTTGGCCTCAGCATCATTACAACTGCACCGAGCGTTGTTTATAAAGTGAATACCACAGCCAAGGAACAGATCTTCATTGATAACCCTGCGCTTCTGCCGTCTGAAGGAAAGATCGAATCGATTGAAGAACCTGTGGTTAAGGCTACGATTATGGTACCATCCGAGTATGTAGGTACCATCATGGAACTGAACCAGGAGAAAAGGGGTACGTTCCTGAACATGGACTATATCACCGCCTCCCGGGTAAGCCTATATTATGAGCTTCCGTTAAGCGAAATCGTTTACGATTACTTCGATCAGCTTAAATCCCGAACCAAAGGGTATGCGTCTTTGGACTATGAACTGATCGGATATAAGGAAGCGAATCTTGTGAAACTTGATATCATGCTGAACGCTGAAATTGTAGATGCACTTTCCTTTATTGTCCACAAAGATAAAGCATATTCCCGTGGGCGCAGGCTTGTCGAAAAACTGCGTGGCCTGATTCCGCGGCAGATGTTTGAAATCCCTGTCCAGGCTGTCATCGGGACCAAGGTCATTGCTAGAGAGAATATCCGGGCCATGCGTAAGGATGTTCTAGCTAAATGTTACGGCGGTGACATTTCCCGGAAACGCAAACTACTGGAAAAACAAAAAGAAGGCAAGAAACGCATGAAACAAGTCGGCAACGTGGAAATACCCCAGGACGCTTTCATGGCAGTGCTCAAAATGGACGATTGATTTTTGATTTGAATCGCATTTGACCCTAGGCATCTCTCCTGCGCCGCCACCGTGCTTTGCTTGGCGCTCACCATCCCATTACGGTGACTCAGTCTGCAGCCGGAGAATGTAAAATGTTAAAGATCGCTGTATTAGGTGATTAGGTATGACTTCTTTATATGTTCATGTTCCGTTTTGCGTAAAAAAATGTTCCTACTGCGCATTCTATTCGGTTCCTTATACTGTGCCCATTATCGCGGACAGTAGAATATCCGGTGGTGCAGATAGGGCTGACCATAGGTTATTATCAGACCCGGCCTCAGATTTGGTCTCCGTCTATTTGTGCGGACTGGAGCGGGAGCTTGAGTTGCGAGCTAAGGAAGCCTCCCAAGGGGTTTCTTCTCTTTTTATTGGAGGCGGAACGCCCACAGTTCTGGATGTCACTCAGCTTGAACGACTGCTCAGTTTGATTTGTCGGTATTATTTTAAGGCCCCGAACCGGACAGACTCGACAGACATATCCGATCCGTTAAGGAATCCCCTTATCCATACTTCCTGGACCGGTCAAGTCATAGAAAAAACAATTGAGTGTAATCCCGGCACACTCGACCGAGAAAAATTGATGCTCTGCCGAACGTACGGAATCAACCGGATATCGCTCGGCGCTCAGAGCTTTAATGACCGCCTGCTGAAAAGTATCGACAGAATCCATACCGCGGAAGATATTCACAGGAGCGTCGCCCTTGTCAGACAATCGGGGATAGACAACCTGAATCTTGACCTGATTTTTGGACTTCCAGGACAGAAAATGGGACATTGGCAGGATACACTCCGCCAGGCCATTACGTTGTCGCCGGAACACCTTTCACTCTATGCACTTACGCTTGAGGAAGATACCCCACTGCATAAAGAATATGCATGCAGTCAGGCAGGCAGTTCGGACTGCAAAGAAACCTTGGATGACTCGAACAGCCGGAGACGCCTGAATCGTCTGCCGGATGACGACTTACAAGCTGATATGTACGAATGGGCGGTTTCTTATCTTCAAAGCTTCGGTTATGGCCGCTATGAAGTTTCCAACTTTGCGAGGCCTGGTTTTGAATGCAAACATAACCAGTCTTATTGGCGAGGGCAGGATTATATCGGTCTTGGACCGGGGGCAGTTTCGTGTCTGCACAACGCTAGAACCAGGAATAGGGAGGATATCGCGGGGTATGCGCGGATACTGGAATCAGGACTAAGGCCTCTGGACCCCTCGGCAAACGAAGTGCTGACCAGAGAACAGAAGATCTCCGAATTTATGATGCTGGGGCTGCGGATGGCGGACGGAATTGACATCGCAGAATTTGCCGCCAAATTTCAAACCGAAATTCAGGATATTTATGGACGAATTTTGCAAAACTATATCGATAAGGATATTTTCTTGCTTGCCGAAGGTAGATTGAAAATTAATCCTGCCTGTTTTTTCGTTCTCAACGCGGTTCTGGTGGATTTTATGCTGTAGTTGAATTGTATACTATTCGATGATGATTCCTCTTGACATTATTTTACCTTCATGCTAAATTATGTTCAGATGATTAGCACTCACCTTGATAGAGTGCTAACAAATCAATCGGAGGTGGCACTTTGATGGAAATGGATGAAAGAAAACACAAGATTTTAAAAGCGATTGTGCAGGACTATATTGCCACCGCGGAGCCCGTCGGTTCCAGAACCATTTCCAAAAAGTTTGAGCTGGGGGTGTCTCCGGCGACGATCCGCAATGAGATGGCAGATCTCGAAGAGTTGGGACTTATTGAACAGCCCCATACATCTGCAGGAAGAATTCCTTCCGACTCGGGCTATCGCTATTATGTCGATTATTTGATGGACCCTTTAAGTCTGAACCACGATGAAAAGAAAAATATCAACCAGGAGATCACCAGCAGACTCAGCGAAGTGCAGGAAGTCATCGAATACACCGGAAAGCTTATTTCCCAGGTGACGAACCTGACTAGTATTGTACTTGGACCAAAAAGCCGAAACGGTATTCTGAAGAATTTGCATTTTCTTCCCTACGAGCAAGGGAAGGCTATCATGGTAACCGTAAAAGAGAATGGTTCAGTAGAGAATAATATTGTCGATATCGGTCCGGATACAAGCCCGGAGGAACTTCAGGTTCTGGCGAATCTCTTTAACCAGAAAATGAGCGGAACTAGGGTACAGGATCTGAAAAAAGGCCTGATCAACGAAATATACAGTGAGCTCTCCAGAAAACGCCGCATTATTGATGGAATGATGGGTATTCTGGAAAGAATGTTTGATGATAAGGATGGAGAGTCTGAAGAACGGGTCTACCTTGGCGGGACATTAAATATGCTTGATCAGCCTGAATTCAGGGATATCAATAAAGTTCGAAGTCTCTTTTCCGTATTTGAGGAGAACAATAAGCTGAAGGAGCTTCTAAGTCATGATCAAAAGGGATTAAGTATCATGATCGGAGCGGAAAATGCTGACCAGGTATTTAAAAACTGCAGTATTATATCTGCAACCTACCAGATTAACGGGAAACAGATTGGTTCAGTAGGCGTTTTGGGTCCAACCAGAATGGATTACGGCAAAGCGATCGCGATTGTAGACTATATGACAAACAGTTTGACCGAATTGCTGACGGAGAGGCACCGGAGGACCCGGACTTAGATCAAGAAGGGAGGCAACTGCGTGAACAAAGAAAAAACAAATCAAGCGTCTGCAAACGCTCAGGAAGATAAAGAAAACCAGAACATCGGGCAGGAGAGTGAAGAATGCCTGACTGAGGACATTGATTCTATCGATCATTTGCAGCGCCTGCGTGAGGAAATTGAAGAGCATAAGTCCAAAGCGGAAGACTATTATACCCAAATGCAAAGACTGAAAGCTGAATTTGACAATTTCCGCAAAAGAACCCAGAAGGAAAAAGAAGACACTGCCCGGTATGCTTCGGAAAAAGTTATTCATTCCCTGCTGCCGGTCCTGGATAATTTTGAAAGAGCGATTGTTTCCAGTCAAAAAAACAACGATTTTGAGGCGTTATCCCAGGGTGTCGAAATGATCGAAAGAATGTTTCTGAAAGTCCTGGAAGATGAGGGGCTCAAAATTATTGAAACAGTCGGCCAGGAATTTGATCCAAATCTCCATGAAGCCCTGCTGAAAGAAGAATCTGACCAGCCGGAGAATATGATTCTGGAAGAATTCCAAAAGGGATATTATCTGAAGGATAAAGTGATCAGGCCCAGCCGGGTCAAAGTTTCAGGCTGATCGTGTTAAGCTAAATCTCAGTCTGATCAAAGAGCATATAAGTTGAAAGAAACAAAAAATACGATATGAGAATTTGCAAGGAGGAAATCAAATGGGTAAAGTAATCGGTATTGACTTAGGAACCACTAACTCTTGTGTTGCAGTGCTTGAAGGCGGCGAACCTGTTGTAATCCCGAATCCTGAAGGAGCGCGCATTACCCCTTCAGTCGTCGGCTTCTCCAAGAATGGCGAGAAACTGGTAGGGCAGGTGGCCAAACGCCAGGCTGTTTCCAATCCGGACAATACGGTTAGTTCGATTAAGCGTCATATGGGCACGAACTATAAAGTGACTTTGATGGATAAATCCTATACACCGCAGGAAGTATCTGCGATGATTCTGCAGAAACTCAAAGCTGATGCGGAAGCTTATCTGGGGTCTTCAGTCACCCAGGCTGTCATCACCGTTCCGGCGTATTTTACTGATGCCCAGCGTCAGGCTACCAAAGATGCCGGCACGATCGCCGGTCTCGAAGTTCTGCGTATTATCAACGAGCCTACTGCAGCAGCACTGGCTTATGGACTTGACAAAGAGCATGATCAGACCGTACTTGTTTACGACCTTGGCGGCGGAACATTTGACGTCTCAATTCTCGAACTGAGTCAGGGAATGGTCGAAGTGAAAGCGACTAACGGGAATAACCTTCTTGGCGGTGATGACTTTGACCAGCGTTTAATGGATTACATTATTGCCGAATTTAAAAAGAGCAATGGTGTTGATCTTGCCAAAGACCGGATGGCCCTGCAGCGTCTGAAGGAAGCCGCTGAAAAAGCCAAAATTGAGCTTTCCGGTGTCGCCCAGACGAATATTAATCTGCCGTTTATCACGATGTCCGCTGAAGGACCGCTTCATCTGGATATGAATATCACGCGCGCCAAATTTGAAGAGCTTGTAGCAGACTTGATCGAAAAAACAATGGGACCTACCCGTCAGGCTATGGAAGACGCCAAGCTTTCCTTCAATGAAATTGATCAGGTCATTCTTGTCGGGGGATCCAGCAGAATCCCGGCAGTCCAGGAGGCCATTAAGAGAATCAGCGGCAAGGAACCGCATAAAGGTGTTAATCCGGATGAAGTCGTTGCGCTCGGCGCGGCTATCCAGGGCGGGGTCTTGGCTGGTGAAATGAAAGATATTGTTCTAGTCGACGTTGCTCCGCTTTCCCTCGGAATTGAGACCCTGGGCGGCGTATTCACCAGGATCATTGACCGGAATACGACCATTCCGACTACCAAATCCCAGGTTTTCTCCACTGCAGCCGACAGCCAGACTTCGGTAGATATCCATGTGCTTCAGGGTGAGCGCGAAATGGCTGCTTACAATAAGACACTCGGCCGCTTCCAACTTTCCGGAATTCCGCCTGCCCCAAGAGGTGTACCGCAGATCGAAGTCAAATTTGACATTGATGTAAACGGTATTGTACACGTTTCGGCGAAAGATATGGCAACCGGTAACGAACAGAAGGTAACCATTACCGCTTCAACCGGCTTAAGCAAAGACGAAATCGAAAAGATGCGTCAGGATGCCGAGGCCAATGCTGAGAAAGACAAACAGGCAAGGGAACTGATTGATGCCAGAAACCAAGCAGATTCACTCGCGTACCAGGCTGAAAAGACCCTGAAGGACTTCGAAGGCAAAGGCGACACCGCCGAACGGGATGCGATCAAGAAGGCTGCTGAAGAACTTAGAGCTACGACAGGCAGCGATAATGTTCAGGAAATTAATGCAAGATCCGAAGCACTGACCAAAATCCTGTATCCGTTTGTGGAAAAAATGTATCAGCAGCAGGGAGCACCCGGTGCAGGTCCACAGGGACCGGGCGCTGGACCAAACCCAGGTCAGCAGGATACCGGAGCCGGCAAGGCAGATGACAATGTTGTCGATGCTGAATATACCGAAGTGGACAAGGATAAATAAACAGAATCAGTATGAATCAGATAATTGTTTGATCGATTGATTATGAAGAGTCCGCAGATAATAACGATATTGAAACACAAAAAGTACCGGTATTTAGCCTCAAAGCTAAATACCGGTACAACGCGCCTTGAATCTTAACATATTAATAATAATGGTAGTATAATGATACATTAGAAAGAGTCTATAGGTAGGTAAGAGGGTCTAAGGGTGCAGCGGTATCTTTGGACCTGCTTCGGCATTCGGAGGAATGCGGGTCTTATTTATGTCTTATGCGGTATTGTATTGATATTTAGGGAGGAGTTTCAGCTTAAATTATGAAACGCGATTACTATGAAGTTCTGGGTGTTAGCAAATCTTCCAGCGTGGATGAAATTAAAAAAGCTTACAGGAAGATAGCCAAGGAAAACCATCCCGATGTCAAACCGGGAGATAAGCAAGCGGAAGAACGCTTTAAGGAAGCTACCGAGGCTTATGCGGTATTGAGCGATCCGGATAAGAAAGCAAAATATGACCAATATGGCCACGCCGGGGTGGACTTTAATGGACAGGGTTTTGGAGGATTTGGCGATTTCTCTGATTTTGCTGATTTCGGCCTTGGAGATGTCTTTGAAATGTTTTTCGGCGGTGGCATGGGCGGAGGCTCCAGAAGAAAAGGCCCGGCGAAAGGCGCCGATTTGAGATATGATCTGTCCATTACGCTGCATGAGGCTGCCTTTGGCATGAAGAAGCAGATTGAAGTTCCGGTCTCAGTATACTGTACCGAGTGCGGAGGAAGCGGCGCGGCTCCCGGCACGAATCCGACCACGTGTTCACAATGCGGCGGTACCGGGCAGATCAGGGCAACTCAGCGTACACCGTTCGGGCAGATCGCTACGACCAAGACTTGTGCTGCTTGTGGCGGAAAAGGGACAATGATCAGCTCTCCGTGCAGCAAATGCAATGGCAAAGGTAAAGTGAAAGAAGTTAAAAAGATTGAAGTCAATATCCCGGCAGGCACGGAGGATGGATTAAGTCTGCGTTACAGCGGTTATGGCGAAGCCGGAGAAAGAGGGGGACCGTCCGGAGACCTGTATGTTGTTTTGCTCGTTAAGAAGGATGAATTCTTCCAGAGAAACGGCAATGATATCTACGTTGAAATCCCGATCACTTTTGTTCAGGCCGCCCTGGGTGATGAAGTTGACGTGCCTACCCTTCATGGAGATGTCAAAATAAAGATACCCGAAGGAACCCAAACATCGAAAGTCTTCAGAGTCAAAGGAATGGGTGTTCCTTATCGGAGAGGCAGCGGGTGCGGTGACCAGCATGTCAGGGTGATCGTAGCAACGCCTACCAAACTTACGGAACGGCAGAAAGAGCTGCTCAGCGAATTTGGGAAAATAACAACCGAAGGCCAGCAACTTGGTAAAAAATCGCTTTGGGACAAGGTGAAGGATAATGTCCGGGATGCTATCAGTTGATCATATTTGACTTAGAAGATGTTTGATCGGTCAAAACGACCGAAGAAAAGGGAGTTAGCCATGAATTGGACTGAGATAGCGGTAACAGTATCATCTGAGGGAGAGGAGGCTGTTACTGATCTTTTTTATCGGATTGGCAGCAAGGGGGTAGTTGTCGAATCGCCTGAACTGATTAAAGGGTATGTTGAATCAGGGATCTGGGATTATCATATTTATGCGGATTTGGAAGTGACAGGAAAGTGTGTGGTCAAGGGTTATTTTCCGGAGGATGAAAGCTTAAGTCCCAGGATTACCTCCTTGCGGGAAGAACTTCTGCTCTTCAAGGAATTATTTCCGGCCTGGATGATAGAAACGAATTCCGTGATGGTGAAGGAAGAAGACTGGGAGAACGAATGGAAGCAATACTTTAAACCGGTCCGAATCGGCAAACGCTTCTTGATCAAACCGACTTGGGAACAGACAGATATGCAGGACCAGGTGGTCATCATTGAGATTGATCCTGGGATGGCTTTTGGGACGGGTACCCATCCGACAACCGCTCTCTGCCTGGAGGCGCTGGAAGACCATATTCAGGAAGGTCTGGACGTCTTTGATATTGGCACCGGCTCCGGGATCCTGGCTGTGGCGGCCGCCAAGCTCGGCGCAAACGTCCAGGCTGGCGACATTGACGGCCTGGCTGTGAGGATTGCGCGGCAAAATGCAGCGCTGAATCACATGGAAGATAAAATTAAGATTGAAACGGGAAACCTCGGTGAGGTCTTTACGGGGAAAGCTGATGTCGTCATCGCCAATATCATCGCGGATGTGATCATTGAACTCCTGCCGTCCTTGCCTCAGCTGATGAAACCGGAGGGTATCCTTCTTGCTTCCGGCATCATTGATACCCGGGAAGACGATGTTCTGGGAGAAATGAATGCGGCTGGCCTTCGCTGTGTCGGCAGGCTTGAAGATGCAGGCTGGGTACTGCTGAAAGCTGTGTTTGCTTGAGTGTATCAAGTGGCTTCTTTATTTTCTCGAGAGAAGGAATCCTATGCACCGTTTTAAAATCTCGTCCCGTGAAAAGGACACTTTTAACATAGCCGGAGAAGAATTTCATCACCTGACTCATGTGGTGCGGCTTGAATGCGGCGCTAAAGTCATGGGCTTTGATAATTCCGGTGGTCAGTGGCTCGGAGTTATTGAAGAACTAGACAGGGACTCAGCCTACTGCAGAATTGTTGAAGAGGGATTCCCTGACGTGGAAGCAAAGGCAAGGGTATACCTTGTCATGGGACTGGCCAAGGGAGAAAAGATGGAATGGGTCATCCAAAAAGGGACTGAGCTCGGAATGGCCGGACTTATCCCTTTAAGGACGAAACGGTCTGTCCTGCAACTGGAAGGAGTTAAAGCTCGGGACAGAGTGGTTCGCTGGCAAAGAATCGCGGCTGAGGCTGTGAAACAATCTCATCGGGTCATCGAACCGAAAATTATGGAAGTAACCGATTGGGTGAAGCTAAAGGGACTGCTGCCGGCAGAGACGCAATGGCTGATTCCTTATGAAGATGAAAAGACGCACTCCTTAAAGGAAGTGCTTCAGGGATATGAACCCAAATACCCGATCGCTGTGCTTATCGGGGCTGAAGGAGGCTTTGCGCTGGAAGAGGTGGCCTGGGCCGAGGAAAAACTTCAGGCTAAGAGTGTCTCTTTGGGACCGCGTATTCTACGGACAGAGACAGCTGCTCTGGCAGCTCTTGTGATGACTCTCGCTTACTTCGGTGATCTTGGATAGACGTGTCGTTATGGTTGAAGGTAAGTAAAACCGTTGCTTCAGAATTCAATATCTTTCAAAAAAGGAAAAGAAGCCAAGGTATGAATAACGAAGATAATCGAAAAATAACCGGGAGTAAGGAAAGTCTGAAAGGCTTGAAGGTGAGCTTTCTAACGCTTGGCTGCAAGGTCAACCAGACCGAAAGCGAAGCGCTTTCTCAGCTGCTGTCCGATGAAGGCTATAAGACCGTCCAGGAGGCTGATTCTGCCGACGTGATCATTATTAATACCTGTACCGTAACTGGTACAGGGAGCATGAAATCCCGCAAGCTCATCCGCAAGATGGTCAAGGATCATCCGAGGGCAATCATCGCTGTCATGGGCTGCTATGCCCAGCTAAGTCCTGATGAGGTTGCAGGGATCGATGGAGTTGGTCTGATCATGGGAACTCAGGACCGGAGTTCCCTGCTTCAGTTTTTACGCGATATCCAGGGCGAACGTGCTGCCGGTGCTTCGACAAAGCGGCCGGTTGAATCTTTAAAACCTCTCCGAAAGGTCAAAAGCTTTGAGGAAAGCATAAAATATGAGGAGCTTCCGCTGATCAAAAATGAGAGCCGGACACGGGCCATGCTGAAGGTTCAGGATGGCTGCAGCCAGTTTTGTACATACTGCATCGTACCTTATACCAGGGGGCCGTCACGCAGCCGTGATCCTGAAAACGTCTACCTGGAGGCCCGGGAACTTCTGAGAGCAGGATACAAGGAAATTGTACTGACCGGTATTCATATCGGCGCCTATGGCAGGGACTTTGCCGATAAAAATATGAATCTGGGAGTTCTGGTCAGTGAACTGGTGAAGCTTCCGGGGATGAAGAGACTCCGGCTTGGTTCGATTGAACCGATGGAGTTTTCGCTGGAATTGTTGGAAATCATTGCTGTCAATGTGGAAGTATGTCCCCATTTCCATATTCCGCTTCAGAGCGGTTCTGACAAGATCCTGAAAAAAATGAACAGGCCCTATACGACAGAGGATTATGCTGCTTTGCTGAAGCAGATAAGGGCCAGAGTTCCAGATGCGGCAATCGCTTCCGATATTATGGTCGGCTTTCCTGGAGAAACAGATCAGGATTATCAGGACAGCCTGCGTTTTATTGAGAGCTGCGAATTTTCCGGTATTCATGTTTTCCCTTATTCCCGGAGACCCGGTACGCCCGCGGCGGATATGCCGGAGCAGATACCCAACCCAATTAAAACAACCAGGGTTAGGGAATTGATTCAGTCTGGTCAAAAGAGCCGCAGAAAATATGAGGAAAAGTTTATCGGAAAATCACTTGAAGTACTCTTGGAGAATGTAGATCAAGACGGAAGAGCCCGCGGACATACCCGAAATTATCTGGAACTTAGAGTTCCGTCCAGCCTGGCCGAGAACGATCTGATTACATGCACTGTCCGCGAGGAGCATTTGGTTTCAGCCCCAGAAAATGCTGCTTGCCAAGAAATTAATGAAGCTGAATAAAGCAGAATTTGTCAAATGGTGTTTAATCTTCTAACATTTTATAATATAATAATTAACAAATAATCCTCAAAGTACAAGGAGCCACAATGAATAAGATCAGGAATTGGAAGAAGCCCCTTATTATTGTTTTAATCGTAGTTATTGCGCTGGGTGTATTATTATTAAAAGCACCATTGTACGCACAAGTACGAAGCTATGCGGTGATGTGGGCTTACACCAAATATGAAAATTCCAAGAGCCTGATGGATAAACAGCATGTCTCCGTTCAGATCCCGGGTGGTTCCAGTACGGAAGAAAAAGACTGGTATCCGTTTGTCATGGTATTTAATGATCATGAAGGTTTTTCGCAATACACCGGAAGAGATCTTTCCCTGTCGATACTCTATAATTTCGGCGCGTTCAGCTGGAATTACGGTTCATCCACGCTTTACAAGGATGACTCACCTTATTATGCGAGTTTTTATGGAGGATATCTGATCAAGAACAACTCCGGGCAAAGCAAGTATGGTTTTTCGGCGGATGGGAAGCTGAATAGCAACGAAATAATGGCTGTAGCGAAATATGATTATCAGAAGCTGGTCCTGGACGGCCTGGGATGCCCTGCCGAGCAGCAGAAAATGAATGTTCTTTCTTCCGAGGTCAAGAGCGGAGTCACGTATGCGGGTTATGAGGGCTGGGAACAAATGGATGCAATCATCCTAGTTAACAGTCCGGCGCACAAATATAAAGGCAGCCGGCGGGCTTACATTCAGTACGGTAATCCGCTCAAAAAAACCAGCCTGGAGGATTTCCCGCTGATTGCATCCCGAACAAGAATTTATGCAAGATATTTCGAGGAGTTTGACAGTACAGTCTTTTTGTATATCTTTACTCCTTTTGCAGATACGCTCGAGCAATGTGACCAGAATATTCTCAGCAAGACAGTGATTGCGAAAAGCGAATAACCCGGCAGCAAAGGCCGCTAAGATAAAAAATTGGAGGTTCGGCCCATGGACAATTGCATTTTTTGCAAAATCGTGAACAAGGAAATTCCTTCAGCGATTGTCTTTGAAAATGAAGATATCCTGTGCTTTAAGGATATTAATCCCGTGGCGCCTGTTCACATTCTGGTTATTCCGAAAAAGCACCTAACCAGTCTGAATGATCTGACAGAAGATGACATGGCTGTGACCGGCAGGATTTTTGTCCTGATCAGGCAGCTCGCAGCAGAATTCGGGGTTGCCGAATCAGGCTACAGAGTCGTTGTGAACTGCGGACCTGATGGAGGTCAGGAGGTTGGACATCTGCACTATCATCTGATCGGCGGCAAGCCGCTGGGCAAGAAAATCGGCTAAACATCTTTCGGGAAAACCGTCAGATTAGGACTGAGTTGTGTCTTGATGTGCCAAATAAGCAGGCTCCTTCCAGCTTGACGTGTCCATATTCATCCTTTATAATTATTTCGTATCAGTTGACCAGTGGAGGGAGGGATAAAAAAATGAGTGAAGTCAGAGTCGGTAAAAATGAATCCCTGGATTCCGCACTCCGCCGGTTCAAGCGAAACTGTCAACGTTCTGGGGTATTATCGGAAGCTCGCAAACACGAGCATTACGAGAAGCCAAGCGTTAAGAGAAAAAAGAAATCTGAGGCTGCGCGGAAACGTAAATTCAAATAAGGGAGTTGGCTCCAATTGTCCCTGAAGGATCGTCTGGTTGAGGATATGAAGACAGCTATGAAGGCCAAAGAGGAGGGGAAGGTCAGACTTTCTGTTATCCGAATGGTACGGGCTGCCATCAAAAACGCTGAGATAGACAAGAAAATGGAGTTTAACGATGATAATCAGGTTATCGAGGTTCTTGCCCGCGAGTTAAAAATGCGGCGGGATGCGATGGAACAGTTTGCTAATGCGAACAGGCCCGACAAAGTTCAGGAACTTGAAGAGGAAGTCGACGTCCTGATGGAATACTTACCTCAGCAGCTCACTGAAGGGGAAATCCGCGAAATAGCTAAGGAAATCATCGCTGAAACCGGTGCCCAAGGTCCCAAAGATTTGGGAAAAGTCATGGGAATTATTACGCCGAAGACAAAAGGAAGAGCCGAAGGGAAGCTTGTGAATCAAGTCGTGAGAGAACTCTTGGGTTCCTAAAAATGAGTAATGAAAAACTGCCGCTAATAAGCGGCAGTTTTTTTAATGGTAAACTTACGGTTTACGCCATGTACCTGAATGGCTCTTCGGCTGTTGCGCATTCAATCTGTTCTTTCGTTTCCCTCTGTTCTCCGCTGATCTCCTGGTCTCCAGCTAACTGCTTGGACTATTCTCTGCTCCTGATGCATAGACATGCTATGAAGGGAGTGGTAAGCGTGCTGAAAAGGCTTCAAAAACATGCCGGTGAGATCCTGGAATTTCCGACGGATGTCCTGGATAACGGACCTAAAATAACCATTATTGGACGCAGTGAGATCATCATAGAATATTTTGATGAAGTGGTCGGATTTTCGGATCAGGAAATTACTTTGCGGACTTCCGAGGGCAAACTCTGCCTTAACGGAGATAAATTCATCCTTACCGCTGTACAGGATCATGAGATTAGTATCCGCGGCCGGTTAACCGGACTAAGCTTTGGGGAGGGCTGAAGGTGTTCGGAAAATTTGGCAGATACCTGCACGGAAGGGTAACCATTCAAGCGCAGGGCAAGAACTTAGCTGGATTTATCAATGAGGCGCTTAAAGACAGGATTGAATTCTATAATGGGAAAAAACTGCCGGACAGCTTTTTAGCCGAAATCAATGCTGCAGATTTCAAGCGTTTGCGCAAGGCAGCCAAAAAAGCAGGAATCAAAATCAAGATCCGAAACAGATATGGGTTCCCGTTTGTAGCGCTGCGCTGGCAAAAACGCAAGGGTCTGATTTTTGGTGTTTTTATCATCATTGCAGCACTCACGGTTCTTTCTCAGTATGTGTTTTCCATTAGTGTAGAAGGAAACAGTAGGGTGTCAGCGGATCAGATTATTGCTGAAGCAGGAAAAGCCGGCTTAAATAAATGGGTGCTGAAAAATTCCCTTGACCTTGATCGGATGAGTAAACAAGTTCAGGAGAGCATGCCTGACCTGGTCTGGGTGACGATGGAAGAGCGCGGAACAAATATCAAAATCAGAGTTGTCGAAAAAACCCTGCCGCAAAACGTTTTATTCCAGGGAGATCTCTTGGCAGCCAAAACAGGCTATGTGGAAGATGTGATCGTCATTCAGGGGCAGGCGCTGATTGCTGAAGGACAGCTGGTTACCGCCGGACAGGTTCTGATCAAGGCTTCGGGAGGAATGACGGAATACAGTTTTGATGTATCTGGACAGAACAGAGCCAAACAAAACGCGACGGATGCTCCGGCGGCCAAAGGCTTTATCAGGGCAAGGGTCTGGTACAGCGCAGACAAGATTGTTTCCCTGGAAGAAGATAGGATTGAAAAGACAGAAAATATGACCAATGGGTGGGGAATAAAAATAAATAACCGTGTAATAATGATAACAAATCAGGATAGCCCCTATTCCGATTCGATCCAAGAAACCTGCACATATGCATTGCCCAGTTGGAGGAATTGGCGTTTTCCTGTCGAATTGTTAAAGGTACATTATGAAGAAACCCAAAAAGTACATGTAAGCCGTACAGCAGCAGAAGGAAGGAAGCTTGCAGAGACTCTAGCCAGGGAGGAATTGAAACAAAAACTGCCTTCAGGGGTCAAAGTACTGCAGAATAAGGTTCGGATTCTTTCTTCTAAAAAAGGAACAGAACATGTCAGGGTTGAAGTTGAGACCTTTGAAGATATCGCGGTATATAAAAAATAAGCAAATATCCTTGTATTTGGAGGAACTCACATTTGCGTAATGAATCGAAACTAAATCTGAAAGATAAAGAAGAAGCATTAAACCTGTTTGGCCTTGAGGACGTCAACTTAAGATTTCTGGAAGAGCGTCTCGGCTGTCAGATTGTTTTTCGCAGTGAAGAGATGACGATTTCAGGTGAAGAACAACAGGTCAAGCTTGCCGAAGCAGTTCTCAAACAGCTTCTGGACTTAATTAGGAAAGGCAATACACTGACCCTGGCAGACGTAACCTACGTTGTTTCCCAGGTGGAAGAGGGCAGCGTGAAGGATATGGCTCAAAACCTCACCCATATCATAGCGACGACACAAAGGGGCCGTCCGATCAAACCCAAGACGCTTGGACAGGCCAAGTATGTTAAGGCCATTGCTAAGGATTCACTTGTCTTTGGCATCGGACCCGCCGGGACAGGAAAGACCTATCTGGCGGTGGTCATGGCGGTCAAGGCGCTGAGGGCCAAAGAAGTGAACAGGATTGTTCTCACCCGGCCTGCGGTGGAAGCCGGAGAAAAACTTGGTTTTTTGCCCGGGGATTTGCAGGAGAAGGTCAATCCGTACCTCAGACCGCTCTATGATGCGCTCTATGATCTTCTAGGACCGGAAACGACCGCACGGTATATTGAGAAAGGCACGATTGAGATTGCTCCATTGGCCTATATGCGGGGGCGTACGCTAGACGATTCATTTATTATTCTCGATGAGGCCCAAAATACATCCCCGGAGCAAATGAAAATGTTTCTGACCAGGCTCGGATTTGCCTCCAAAGCAGTGGTTACCGGCGACATCACCCAGGTTGACCTTCCCCGCGGCAATTATTCAGGGCTGATTGAAGTACAACATATCCTGAAAGGTATCGGAGACATTTCCTTCCATTACTTTACTTTGGACGATATTGTACGCAACCCGCTTGTACAAAGCATTATTCACGCTTACGATGCGCAAGATAAAAAAGAGGACAAGCAGTCCGGTAAGGATTGATGGGACTTGAATAAAAAATTGAAAACAATGCTTTTGCCTAAAAAGACCAAGAATGCTATGACAAAATACCAGATAGCATTATTTGTGCTGTTCTTTATTCTCTTAACCGCGATATTGGCCTCGGATCTTTTTCAGTCCAAATTAAATATTGAATCCGGTGAGCCCAGTCCGGAATTGATCACGGCACCTTATGAAAAGAAAGTGACAGATCTCGCCAAGTTCCAGGAAGAACAGGAAGCAGCGGCAAATGCAGTCGGACCTGTTTATATGGCTGATGACGATCAAATTTCCAACTTGTCAAAAGATTTGGATCGGACATTTGAGATTCTAGCGGATCAAAAAGATTCTAAGGACAGTCTTACAGAAAAAATGGACGAGCTCCGCAAGAAAGTCCCTTATAGCAGATTATCGAACAGCACGCTTGAAGCGCTGCTGAATTTGTCTGATCAGGAGATTGTATCTGCCTCCGGAACTAGTTCAGTTGTCATCCTTGGGATAGCAAGCGATGCCGAGACCGGAGCGAGATCTCAGGCAGAAGTATCACTTTCACAGGACCGAATGAGTGAACAGATCAATCAATCCAATGTAACTGAACCTGTAAAAGAACTTATAAATGAATTTATTGAACAGTGTGTGATCAAACCGACACTGACCATCGATGAAGAAGCGACAAAAAAAATGCAGGATATTGCCATTTCTAAGGTTAAACCATCCATCCGGACCTATCGAGAAAATGAAAAAATTATAGGACCGGGGGAAATTGTTGATGATCAGATTTATCAAGCCCTGCAGGCGTACGGATTGATCAAAGTAGAATCTCCGTGGAAGCCGGCTTCCGGAATTGCAATAATTGTCCTGGTTTCGATGATCATTTTGATCTTATTTGCCTACCAGTTCAGCCCCGACACGTTTACCCACTGGCAAAGGATGGTGCTGATCGGACTTCTGATGATTGTTGCGCTGGCTATGGGTAAAGCCTTTATGGCGATCAGTCTTGGGGACAATGATTTAAACACTTTGACGGCTATCCTGATACCTGCAGCCTGGGTTACGATGACGGTTACACTCCTGCTTGGCGTTAAGATCGCAGTTCTGGTAGGCGTCATTCTGGCTATTTTCACCGGGATGATGGCAGATCCAGGGAACATGGGAGCAGCAGGTTCGCTGGCAGCCTTATTTTCTTTGCTTAGCGGCATTGTCGGCATACAGGGTGTTGCTAAACTGGACCGCCGTTCTGAACTGGCCAGGGCAGGATTGTTTGTGGCTTTGGTAAATATTGCCCTTGTAAGCGGTGTTGCCTTAATCCTTCAGATTAGTCCAACCGATTGGCTGATTGGATGCATGCTGAGCGTTGCCAATGGGTTTCTGTCGTCTGTTCTTACCATGGGTGTTTTGCCTTGGCTGGAACAGGGCTTTAACATTACATCAGCTGTAAGGCTGCTGGAATTATCTAACCCGAATGCGCCGCTGTTGAAAAGCTTATTGATCGAAGCGCCAGGGACCTACCATCACAGCGTCCTAGTTGGGAATCTGGCTGAAACTGCCGCTGAGGAAATTAAAGCTGACCCTGTGCTGGTCAGAGTCGGTGCGCTCTATCATGATATCGGCAAGCTGAAAAGACCGTACTTCTTTATAGAAAACCAGTTTTCCAAGGATAATCCCCACGAAAAGATTGCCCCGACGCTTAGTTCCCTAATTATTATTTCCCATATCAAAGACGGACTAGAAATGGCCAAAGAGCATAAGCTTCCATCCAATATTCAGGATATTATTGCGCAGCACCACGGGGACAGTACGGCATCGTTCTTTTACCATAAAGCACTCGAAGAGAATCCGGATGCTCCGGAAGAAGCTTTCAGATATGACGGGCAGCGTCCCCAGTCTAAAGAGGCGGCGCTGGTTCTTCTGGCGGATAATGTTGAAGCAGCCGTCCGTTCCCAGAAGGACAGTTCGCCGGGAAAAATTGAAGGATTGGTGCGTAAGATTATCAAGGAGAAATTTGATGAGGGCCTGCTTGACCAATGTGACTTAACCTTTAAGGATTTGGATAAGATATCTATAGCTTTTGTTAAGGTTCTAAGCGGAATATTCCATTCCAGAATCGAATACCCTGAATTGCCGTCGGCCAAGACCAAATTGGCAGAGGAAGCAGACACTGGTCAGAAACAGGAGGAATCGAAACCGCAAAAAGAGGATGAGTCTTCGGCTAAGCAGGAAAGCGAACCTGATTCGCTTTCGTAAAAAATAATTCTCACGGATAGGGGGGAGAAAAAGACTTGCTCTTTAATGGCAGGTCTTTTCTGAGAAATGGAACTAGATATCAGTTGGGAAGATGATTCTATTACAGAAGATGAACAAAATAAAATAGCAGAACTGCTTCGCACGGGCATTCAGAAAGCACTTCTTGAGGGAGGTGGCCCGGAAGACGCTGAGATCGGACTTGTCCTGACCGATGATGAATCTATTTATCTCCTGAATAAGACGTACCGTGGAATTAACAGCCCTACAGACGTCCTATCTTTTGCCCTTCGGGAAAAGGGGGAAGGGGAGCCGGAGATTTATTATAATCCTCAGTCGGATAAGGATAAGAAAGAACGGCTTGAATATTCTCTCGAAGAAATGATTGACGAAGAAGATGAAGAAGATCTTGACGAATACGAAGAAGATGACGATAATTTTAGCTACTGCGATACGGCTCTCGGTGATATCGTGATTTCTGTCGAAAGAGCCCGTTCGCAGGCTATTGAGTATGGGCATTCCTTTGCCAGAGAGATTGTTTACCTGGCAGTGCACGGAACACTGCACCTTCTGGGGTACGATCATGGCAATGAGGATGATTCCAGTGTTATGAGGCGTCTGGAGGAACAGGTTATGGATCAGCTCGGCTTGCTGCGCTGACAAGGGGGAAGAATAATGCCGGATATCCGTAAGCCTGCTGGTTTTGCCGGCAGCTGCAGAGGGGCTTTGCAAGGGATTGCTTACTCGCTGAGAACAGAAAAACACCTCAGATTTCATTTTTTTGCCGCCGTGGTTGTTGTTCTGGCAGGCGCTTACTTTCATCTTTCAGGCGTTCACTGGCTGTTCATTATTTATGCTATTGGCAGCGTTCTGGTGGCGGAATTGTTTAATACCGCGTTGGAAAGGGCAATTGATCTGGCTGAACCCAGGTACCATCCCCTTGCCGGCCTCGGCAAGGATGTTGCTTCCGGTGCCGTACTGGTTTCCACTATTCAGGCCGTCGTTATTGGGATCATTATTTTTGGACCTTATTTATTTTAGGGTAGGTCTGTGGGCAACAATACCGCCTTTCGGCTATTGTGCCCTCCATGGCACAAAAAGCCGCGCTCCGCATCGTGCTCCGCTCACGGCGGAACTGTGGCCCACAGACTGATTATAAGATACCTTTGAAAAAAATAGTTTGCATGTCGTTAGATTTCTCTAATCTAAGGGGGCGGGCGGATGTGGATGAGGAATGATCAGGCTATAGTTATTGATCAGTCTATAGATATCAACCAGGCTGCGGAGCTGATTCGCCAGGCGCATCAAGCTTGTGAAGATGCTTATGCCCCTTACTCCTGCTACAAGGTTGGCGCCGCCGTTCTCTGGGAATCAGGAAGGATCACTTCCGGTGTCAATGTCGAAAATGCTTCCTATGGTCTGAGTGTCTGTGCGGAACGCAATGCCGTATTCCATGGGATCGGATTGGGGGAAAGGCGGATCAAAGCGGTTGCTGTCGCAGTTCCGCTCGAGGAGATGCCGTCCCCATGTGGTGCCTGCCGGCAGGTGATCCGGGAGTTCGCCTCGGACTGCCTTGTTTTACTCAGCAATGGCAGCGGAGAAATCAGGAAAACCAGTTTGAAGGATATTCTCCCTGATTCGTTTGGCCCGGAGTTTTTAAAAAGCACTTAGGATAAGAGACCACATGATATACAGCTATAGGATATACAACGATAGGATACACAATTTTATGATACGAGACTTATGATACAAGGATGGTAAAACAGTTGAACAAGCAGGATAATAAAGTTTTTCGATCGGGTTTTGTTGCAGTGATCGGACGGCCCAATGCTGGAAAATCGACCTTACTAAATACGCTTTTGGGTCAGAAAGTGCTGATTATATCCGATAAGCCGCAGGCAACCAGAAACAGAATCCGGTGTATCCTTACCGAAGAACGCGGGCAGGTCATTTTTTTTGACACGCCCGGTATTCATAAACCGAAGCACCGCCTGGGCGAATACATGGTCGCGGCCGCCAAAAGCACTTTGCAGGGGGTTGATTTTGCGATATGCGTCGTCGATGCCTCCGTGCCGTTTGGATCGGGGGATGAATACGTGCTTCAGGTCATTAAGGACAGCGGAATTCCCTGCATTTTGGCCTTAAATAAAATTGACCTCATTTCCAAGGATCAGCTGCTGGAGAAAATAGCCGGCTTTTCCAAAATAGCAGATTTTAGAGAAATTGTTCCGATTTCAGCTTTACAGTCCGAGAATACTGCGAAGTTAATGGATCTGATTTTTGAAGCGCTTTCACCTGGCCCAATGTATTTTCCGGATGATGTCGTCATTGACCAGCCGGAGAAGTTTGTCGTTGCAGAGCTGATTAGAGAAAAGCTGATGAACCTGACCAGAGAAGAAGTTCCGCACTCGGTCGCGGTCGTGGTTGATAAAATGGAAGAGAAAAAATCCTTGATTAAGATAGGGGCTGTGATCCTTGTTGAACGTGATTCCCAGAAAGGAATTGTCATTGGTAAGGAAGGAAGCGTCTTAAAAGAAGTCGGAAGGCTTGCCCGGGAAGAAATTGAAACGCTGCTGGGCAGCAAGGTATTCCTTGAGCTTTGGGTCAAAGTCAAGAAGGACTGGCGCAACCAGAATAACCAGCTCAGGGATCTGGGGTATAATTTGAAGGACCTGAAAGAATAAATGCTGTGGGGTAAATTAGGCTTACTAAAAAATAGAGTGTCTTAGCATATTAGCGATACGGGAAAGTATAAAAGAACGCTGAAGGGAAGGTAGACTTATGAATATCGCCGGAAGAATTGATCATACGCTTCTGAAACCTGAAGCGACGGAGAAGGATATTGTTGATCTTTGCCATGAGGCTGTTAAACACGGCTTTACTTCCATTTGTGTAAACCCTGTGTATATTTGTACCGCCGCACGCTTGCTCCACGGAACGAGTGTCATACCGTGCACGGTCATAGGTTTTCCGCTTGGTGCTGCGTTTACCGAAATAAAGATGCAGGAGATTTTGGCAGCGAAGGCCCATGGTGCGAGGGAGGTTGATGCCGTGATGTGCATCAGCAAAGCCAAATCAGGCGATTGGAAGGCCGTACAGCGTGATGTGAATTTGATGGTCCAGACGGCCCAGGGCTGCGGTCTAAAAATAAAAATAATTATTGAAACCGGACTTTTAAACGAGGACGAAAAACAAAAAGCGGCTGAGATTATTCGGGAAGCCGGAGCAGACTATATCAAAACATCGACCGGTTATTTTGGTGGCGCAACAGTTGAAGACGTCAAGAACCTGAAAAATTGGGCAGGTCCTGCTGTTAAAGTCAAAGCATCCGGCGGGATTAAGACGAAAGAGTTTGCCTTGGAACTGATTGAAGCAGGCGCCGACAGACTCGGAACCAGTTCCGGAATCGCAATAATCCAGTAGTATTTAGTTCTTAGATGTATTCCAAAAAGATAGCATCTATTGAGGGTATAATAGGGAATAAAGACACGACCGGGGATGATGTTGGGAGATGGCGGTCTATCAGGCGGATGCAATTGTAATCCGCAGCAGGGAGTATGGTGAGTCGGACAGGCTCGTCACGCTTTTTTCAAGGGAAAAAGGAAAGCTTGAGGCTGTGGCCAAGGGAGTTCGAAAACCCAAAAGTACCCAAAGAGGTGGGACGCAGCTTTTTACGTATGCCGATTTTTTGCTGTACAGGGGGAAAACACTGGATACGGTGAATCAGGCTCAGCCCCGGGAGAATTTCATCCATCTCTGGGACGATTTTGACCGGACGATCACCGCGTCGGCAATGGTCGAGCTGCTGGATATTTCTACTGTCAGAGAACAGCCTGATCCAGAATTGTTCACCCTTACCTTAAGTTTTCTTTTTTTGCTCAAACATCTTAATGCATATATGGCTCAGGCCGCTTATGCGCTCAGGCTAATGCACCTGCAGGGCTATTTGCCATCGATGGAGGGTTGTACCGAATGTGGCGGAGACCTTTACGGAGAACAGGTCTATTTGAGTGCGGAGGCCGGAGGTTTTCTCTGTGCTGCTTGTAAAAACAACCGGATTGTCAGAGCGCTGAATCCGGGAAGCCTGGCCTTGATGCGCCAGCTGTACCAGGCTGATCTCACGAAGCTTGACCGAATGCGCTGGAACAAAAAAATGCGGCAGGAAATCCTCGAAAGCCTGTGCTACTACTGTGAACAGAAATTTGAACGCAGACTCCTGGCCTGGAGACAAGGCAGTGAGTTCTGGAAGAATTGACAGTGGAGGTTTATTAGCATATAATATTTCAGATAAAGGTATGCTGCATATAAGTAGCTTCCTTTTTATGAAAATATTTTGTCCGCATAGATGGAAAAGATACCTGCGATAGCCGCTAAGAGAGTCCGGGAGGGTGGGAGCCGGACAGGTGAAAACAGGTTGGGCAGTCTGGAGCGGACCAGGTTCAAAGAGGATTCCAAGTTACGTGACAAAGTTACGTAAGTACATTGTGAATCAAGCAGGGTGGAACCGCGGGAAATACTCTCGTCCCTGCAGCAATCATTTGCTGTATGGATGGGGGTTTATTTTTTTCGTTGCTATTACGATTCTTGCATGGATTGCGTTTATTTGGTCTGATCTAAAAAGGAGGAAAATTGATGAAATTTCAAGATCTTATTCTGGACCTTAACCAGTTTTGGGGTGAACAGGGATGCATTATTGCCCAGCCCTACGATATTGAAAAAGGCGCAGGAACCATGAATCCGGCTACCTTTTTGCGGGCACTTGGCCCGGAACCCTGGAATGTGGCTTATGTGGAGCCGTCCAGGCGTCCGACTGACGGCAGATACGGTGAAAATCCGAACCGTCTGCAGCACTATTTTCAGTATCAGGTCATTCTGAAGCCTTCGCCGGATAATGTCCAGGAGCTTTATCTCGAAAGCCTGGAACGGCTCGGGATTAATCCGGCTGACCATGATATCCGGTTTGTGGAAGACAACTGGGAATCCCCTACACTGGGGGCCTGGGGACTTGGCTGGGAAGTTTGGCTGGACGGCATGGAAATCACCCAGTTTACCTATTTTCAGCAGTGCGGTGGCATTGACTGCAAACCCGTCTGCGCAGAAATCACGTATGGAATAGAACGGCTCGCGACCTTCATTCAGGGCAAGGACAGCGTCTTTGATATTGAGTGGGTCGGAGATATCAGCTACGGTGATATTTATCTGCAGAATGAAATTGATTTTTCACGCTACAACTTTGAAGTGGCCGATATTGATGCGCTGCGGCAGTGGTTTGATATGTACGAGAAGGAAGCAGAGCGGACCGTCCAGGCAGGCCTGGTCGTGCCGGCTTACGACTATGTACTGAAATGCTCCCATGCGTTTAACCTTCTGGAAGCCCGGGGTGCAATCAGTGTGACGGAAAGAACCGGGTACATTGCCAGAGTAAGAAACCTAGCCCGTCTGTGTGCCCAGGCCTATGTCACCCAGAGGGAAACACTTGGGTTTCCTTTGCTGAAAAAAAGGGGGGAATAAAAATGAGCAAGGACTTTTTACTGGAAATAGGCATGGAAGAAATGCCCGCTAAGTTTGCACCAGGTGCAGTGGCCCAGCTGGAGAACAATGCCCGAAAAATGCTGGCGGAACTGCGTTTAGCGTATAAGAATCTGCAGTGTTTTGTGACACCGAGGCGTCTGACACTCTATGTAGAAGCCCTGGCTGAAAAGCAGCAGGATATCAGTGAAGAAGTCAAAGGGCCTGCTCAGAAGGCTGCATTCGATGCCGAAGGCAAACCGACAAAAGCGGCTGAAGGATTTGCACGCGGACAGGGTGTTAAGACCGAAGACTTTTTTCTGAAAGAAATCAATGGCGTGCCCTATGTGTATGCTGTAAAATCCCAAAAAGGCGAAGAAACCGAAAAGCTGCTGCCACAGGTCTCGCTGAATCTGGTTACAAGCCTTAATTTTCCGAAACCGATGCGCTGGGGAGATTATGACATCCGTTTTGCGCGCCCGATCCGCTGGCTGATCTCCTTGTTTGGCGACGAGGTAATCCCTTTCAGCTATGCCGGAATTCAGGCCGGAAGAACCTCTCGTGGACACCGTACACTTGGCAGCTATATCCGGATCGTTCAGCCGGCTGAATATCTGAATGCATTGGAATCGGTCTTTGTGCTGGCCGACCAAGAGAAAAGAAAACAGAATATCTGGAGCCAGATCCAGCTATTGGCCGCTAAGGTTGGCGGCAAAGTCGACCAGGACGAGGACCTGCTGACAGAGATATGTCATCTGGTGGAATATCCGACCGCTCTTCTGGGCGAAGTCGATGTCAAATATATGGTCCTGCCGGGAGAAGTCATCACCACGCCGATGAAGGAACATCAGCGTTATTTTCCGGTCAGGGCAGAAGACGGTAAATTACTGCCATACTTCATTACGGTACGGAATGGCGATAGAACCTCGCTCGATATCGTGAAAGAGGGCAATAAGAAAGTGCTCAAAGCCCGTCTGGAAGATGCTGCTTTCTATTACCGGGAAGATCTGAAAAGTCCGCTGCATACCCTGATTCCAAAACTCGACAGGGTTGTGTATCACGAGAAGCTTGGTACCGTCGGACAAAGGGTCGCCCGTCTTCAGAAACTGGCTGTTGCGATTGCGAACGAAATGGGTCTCAATACAAAAGAAATAGAACTGGTCGACCGGACGGCCTATCTGGCCAAAGCAGATCTTGTATCGCACATGGTTTACGATTTCCCTGAACTTCAGGGAATCATGGGTGCATATTATGCCGGAAGCAATGGCGAAGCCCCGGCCGTTTGTGCTGGAATTCTCGAACATTACCGTCCGCGTCATGCTGGAGACGTGTTCCCTTCCTCTGTAACCGGGAAAGTGGTCAGTCTCGCAGATAAGCTTGATGCAATCGTCGGTTCTTTCGGGATCGGCATCCAACCCACCGGTTCGCAGGACCCGTATGCGCTAAGGCGTCAGGCGCTTGGAATCGTCGGCTTGATGGTTCAAGACGAACTGAACCTGTCTCTTCTGCGGCTAATCGAAGAGTCCTACAGCATCTTTACCGTGCAGGGAATCACGCTGGAACCGCTGGAGAAGATCAGACCGGCCCTTCTGGACTTCTTCATTCAAAGGGTCCGCTACCTGCTCCAGGAATCCGGACTGCGCTACGATACGATTGACGCTGTCATGGCCCACGGAATAGAAAAGCCTGCTCATCTAATGAAAAAGGCCGTAGTACTCGCCCAAGTCAGGGATGAAGCTGACGACTTTGTTTCCTACAGCAACGCCTATGTCCGTTGCGTGAACCTCTGCAAGAAAGCAGCTGCCGAAGCATGGCAGGTTTCCAATCTACAAGGAAGCTCGGAGCTGACGCTGGCTCAATGCCTGCACGAAAAAGCTCCGTTAATCCGGACGGCTGTGAACAATGCAGATTTTAGGAAAGCCTATGCGTTTGCTGCTGAAATCGTGCCATTGATCGAAAAACTGTTCGAAGATGTCATGATCATGGTCGAAGATGAAAAGCTCAGAAATGCTCGTCTGGGATTGTTGAAGAGCTGTGCGGAAGCGCTGGGCTGTCTCGGAGACCTGACACTTCTGGCATAGGTCCAGCCTTATTTTTGCTTTCTTTTTAAAGATAAGGCTTTTCTTTTCTCGAATATGTTATATAATATAGAAATATGACATACTATATCATTGAATTATGGTCAATGTGCTACTATATTTGAACTTTAGTTTCTATTTTCCGGAGGGTGAGAAAAATGCAGCTTTCCGAGCGCCAGGAGAAGATCCTAGAACTTGTGAAAAAATCCAGCCCGATGACGGGAGAACAAATAGCCAGTCAACTGAATTTGAACAGGGCGACCTTAAGACCTGATCTGACCATCCTGACCATGGCGGGTGTATTGGAGGCACGTCCCCGAGTTGGCTATTTTTATAATGGAAATACGGGACCTTCACCTATCGCCCAAAGGGTGCGTCAGCTCAGAGTCGGTGATTTCAAATCAATTGCGGCTGCTGTCAAAGAGAGCATCTCGATTTACGATGCTGTCGTATCCATGTTCACGAACAACGTCGGTAGTCTGATCGTGATCAATAATGAACGTGAGCTTAAAGGAATGGTTTCCCGCAAGGATATTCTTAAGGCTTCACTTGGCAATATGGACCTGCATGGGGTGCCAATCAGTGTCATCATGACAAGGATGCCGAATATTATCATGGCCGCGTCCGATGAATCCGTACTTGAGGCTGCCAGAAAGCTGGTGCTGCACCAAATTGACACGCTTCCAGTCGTCGAAAGCTACATCAATGAGGAAGGTCGCGAAAGTTTCGAGGTAGTTGGCAGATTTACGAAGACCAATGTTACCAACTTGTTCGTAGAACTGGGCCAAGAAAAATTTCCAAATACCGCAAACCTATTTTAATGGAGAAAGTGAGGGGGTGTTTCGGTGACCGATCAAATCCCGGTAATTTATGTGATTTCCGATGCGCTGGGAGAGACGGCAGAGTTTGTCAGCAGGGCGGCAGCAGCACAGTTTAACGGAATAAAGACAAAAATTCGCCGGGTGCCTTATGTCCAGGATGAAATCCATATTGACGAGATCCTGGAAGAAGCGGTTGAGGAACAGGCAATTCTCGTTTACACGCTGGTTCTGACAAACCTAAGGCTCTACATAGAACGAAGGGCCAGAGAAAAAAATTTAATAACCATCGATATTTTGAGTCCGCTGATTTCGGCATTGGCTGATAAAACCGGACTTGATCCCAAAAATATACCGAATGTTACGCATCGGCTGGATGAACAGTACTTTCGGAAGGTAGAGGCTGTGGAGTTTGCAGTTAAATATGACGATGGCAAGGACCCGCGAGGACTGCTATATGCTGATGTTGTCCTAATAGGTGTGTCCCGGACCTCGAAAACACCGCTAAGTATGTACCTTGCCCATAAAGGGATTAAGGCTGCGAATATACCGCTGGTGCCGGAAGTGACACCGCCCCGGGAACTGTCTGAAGTTCCCCGGAATAAAGTCTTCGGGCTGATCTTAAGCCCGGAAAAACTGAACCAAATACGCAGTGAACGGCTGAAAACGCTGGGACTGGGAGCATCCGCCGATTATGCCAATCTAAACAGGATTATGGAGGAGCTCGACTATGCCAAACAGATCATGAAAAAGATTGGCTGTGTAATCATAGATACCACCAATAAAGCGGTCGAAGAAACCGCAAGTGTGATCCTGCAGAAAGTAACAATAAACGGGGAGTTGAGAAAAGATGGTTGACAAAAAATATGTGTACTTGTTTCGTGAAGGCAGTGCCGACATGAAAAACCTTCTTGGAGGCAAGGGAGCAAACCTGGCTGAAATGACCAACATCGGACTGAATGTCCCGCAAGGCTTTACGATTACCACAGAAGCCTGCCTCGAATACTATGACTGCGGTGAGCAGCTGCCCGGAGGATTATGGGAACAGATCCTTCCCGCGATCCAGGATGTCGAGAAAGCAAGCGGCAAGAAATTTGGCGATCCCGAAAACCCACTTCTGGTTTCGGTCCGTTCCGGCGCGAGGGTTTCCATGCCCGGGATGATGGATACAATCCTGAACCTCGGTTTGAACGAAGGAACAGCCAGCGGCGTCAGCAAGGCAACAGGCAATGAGAGATTTGCTTTTGACTGCTACCGACGTTTTATCCAAATGTTTGGCGATGTCGTACTTGGAATCGCCAGTCACAAATTTGAGAATATCCTGGAAGAAGTCAAAGAAAAACAGGGTGTAACGTTCGATTCCGAGCTTTCTCCGGAAAGCCTGAAAGGACTTGTGGTTAAGTTTAAAGCGCTTGTTAAGCAGGAGACCGGCGTACCATTTCCTGATGATCCGTATGAACAACTTAAGGAAGCGATCACCGCCGTTTTCAAATCCTGGAATAACCACCGGGCGATCGTGTACAGGAAAGCCAACGGTATTCCGGACAGCTACGGCACCGCCGTCAACGTCCAGTCAATGGTATTCGGCAACATGGGTAATGACTCTGGTACGGGCGTGGCCTTTACCCGGAACCCGTCAACTGGGGAAAAACACTTGTATGGGGAATATTTGATGAATGCCCAGGGTGAGGACGTCGTTGCAGGTATCCGTACACCGCTTTCGATTGACAGCCTGCAAAATGACAATCCGGAAATTTACCGCCAGTTCAGCGAAATCGCCAAGAATCTGGAGAACCATTATAAAAACATGCAGGATATCGAATTCACGATTGAAAAAGGCAGACTCTACATACTCCAGACCCGTAACGGAAAATGTACGATTTCTGCTGCGATCCGCATTGCTGTCGAACTTTGTCAGGAAGGTCTCATCACCAAGGAAGAAGCAGTCGAGAGAATTGATCCGCATCAATTAGAAAAACTGCTGCACCGCAGAATCGACGATGCCGCCAAGCTCGACGTCGTAGCGACAGGACTGCCTGCCTCACCGGGAGCAGCTTCCGGCAAGATTATCTTCAGTGCGGACGAAGCTGAAAAGCTCGGCCAGGCCGGAGAAAAAGTCATTCTCGTTGGTACGGAAACCACCCCGGATGATATTCATGGCATGCTCGCAGCCCAAGGGATTCTGACCAGCAGGGGAGGCATGACCAGCCACGCTGCTGTTGTAGCCAGACATATGGGCAAACCTGCAGTCTGCGGCTGTGATGCTTTGAAAATCAACCTTGCCGACAAGATCTTCGTGATTGGCGATGATGCTTATCCCGAAGGTACCGAGATTACGATCGACGGCGCAACAGGACGGGTCATCAGAGGAACTGTCCCGATGAAGGATCCTGACTTAAGCGGTGAATTCCAAAAAATTCTGGAGTGGGCAGATGGAATCAGAAAGCTTCAGGTTATGGCTAACGCCGATAATCCGCCTGATGCCGCCAAAGCGAGAGAATTTGGTGCCCAGGGCATCGGACTTTGCCGGACGGAACACATGTTTATGGATCCTGCCCGTATCCCGATTGTCCAGAAGATGATTCTGGCCCAGACGCTTCCCGAAAGAGAAGCCGCCCTGGCTGAACTTCTGCCGATGCAGGAAGGCGATTTCTACGGCATCTTGAAGGCCATGCACGGACTGCCGGTGACGATTCGTCTGCTGGATCCGCCTCTCCATGAATTCCTGCCAAACGGTGAAGAACTTGCTCTCGAAATTCAGGAATTAAAACTCACGGCCAACCTGCAGGATGAAAAGGTCCAAAAGGAAATCAAGGCTAAAGAGGTTCTGCTGAAGAAAGTCCGCGGTCTCCAGGAGATGAATCCGATGCTCGGCCATCGCGGCTGCCGTCTTGGAATATCGTATCCGGAAATCTACGCGATGCAGTCCAGAGCTATTTTTAAAGCTGCAGCTAGACTCGTGAAAGAAGGAGTTGACGTGCGTCCGCATGTCAAGATCCCGCTCGTCATTCATCATAAAGAGCTCGAGATTCTGCGCAAGCAGACCGAGGAAATTGCCCAGGAAATCATCAAAGCCGAAGGCGTCAAGATCAACTACCAAATTGGAACGATGATTGAAGTGCCGAGAGCGGCGCTTACCGCAGACGAAATTGCACCGTTTGCCGAGTTCTTCTCGTTTGGAACTAACGACCTTACCCAGACCGTTTTAGGCTTTTCCCGTGACGACGCTGAAGGTAAATTCCTGCCCGACTATTTGAACCAAAATATCTTGGCCAATAACCCATTTGCAGTCTTAGATCGGGACGGCGTCGGTAAGATCATGAAGATCTGCGTCGATCTTGGACGTAAAGCAAATCCGGGCATCAAAATTGGAATCTGCGGCGAACACGGCGGAGATCCTTCCTCGATCGAATTCTGCCAGGAAATTAACCTGGACTATGTCTCCTGTTCACCCTTCCGCGTACCGATTGCCCGCTTAGGCGCTGCGCAGGCTGCATTGAAACAAAAAGGGTTTATTAAATAAAGCAATAAATAGTATAAGGTAAAGAGTTGACTCAACAAAAAGATTATGGGTATTGTCTTTTAGTGATTTAAGAGACAATACCTCATTTTTATCTTGTAAATTTACTTACTATTGAACTGGCAACTGGAAGAATACAAGGGTGAGTTATTTCTAGGTACTTTTAACTGGTCTGTGCTCCTAAAAACGTGAAAGATGACTTTTACAGTATTTTGTAAATGTTTTATTCTATGATACAATTTAACGATTTAAGCAGGATTTTTAAACTTAATGTTGAATTAAACAGTTAAAGAATTGAAAGAACGTCTGAAGGATTTTTGCGAAAAATAAAAGACGAAGTACAAAATCTTAGCTTATTCCGCCAGAAAGTGGCGGAATTGTGGCCTCGGGTGCTATTTCTTTTGTTTTTGCGTCTAATCCCTTTTGATTCTTGTGAAGAAGGTGGTTGTAGATGTCCCAGTCAATCAGGTTAAGAACGGAGGAACATGAATTCCAGCGGCTCTCGCCCCTGGCAGCGAAAAGCGCCGAAGCAAGGAGAGCGAGAGAGGAAGTTGAATGCAGCGTTCGAACCAGGTTCCAACGAGACAGAGACAGAATTTTGCATAGCAAGCCTTTTCGTCGCCTGAAACACAAGACGCAGGTCTATATTGCTCCTATCGGAGATCACTATCGGACCAGGATGACCCACAGCCTGGAAGTCGCACAGATCTGCCGAACCATCGGCCGGGGGCTAAGCTTAAATGAAGATCTGATTGAGGCAATTGCCTTGGGTCATGATGTCGGTCATACACCTTTTGGACACGTCGGTGAAGAAACGCTGGCTTCCCTGATCGGCCATTTTGAACACAACGAACAGTCGGTCAGGATCTACACTGTCCTTACCGGAAACGGCGAGGGCCTGAACCTCACGGAGCAGGTCCTGGACGGAATTCTGCACCATACCGGTTCTGGAATGCCAAAAACCCTGGAAGGACAGATTGTAAGGATCGGAGACAGGATTGCCTATCTCTGCCACGATTTTGACGATGCTTTGCGGGCTGAGATTCTGTCCGTTGACGACCTTCCGTCCACGATTAGAAAAGGGATTGGCTCCAGTACCAGCGAAATGATCACGACCATGGTTCTCGATATGATTCAGGCTTCGGAAGGCAAGGACACGATTTGTCAGTCTGCAGAAATCTCCGCAATCATGAAAGAATTCCGTGACTTTATGTTTGAGAGAGTCTACTACAGCAGTTTACTGCAGGAGGAACGCAGCAAAAGCCGATTGGTTTTGGGAATTCTTTTCGATTATTACCTGCATCACTCGGAAATTCTGCCGGAAGATTATCTTAAACGGACAGAGGGAGATCTGAAACAAGCCATCACCGACTATGTTGCGGGTCTGACAGACAACTACGCCATCAGCATCTTCAAACATCTTTTTATTCCTAAAGAATAGCAGGGAGATAAGATGCTAAGCAAAAATTGTAAAAAAATTGTCTTAGAATAAGAAGGAAAAATAAAAAGTTTATCGAAAAAGATAAAGGCTTGTCAGAAAAACGTAAATCCATGAAGGGCGTGCTGGGATGGATCATAAAATATCTGAGGATTTTATCGAAGAAGTACGCCGCCAAGCTGACATTGTTGAAATTATCTCTGAGCATGTGGTGCTGAAACGTACGGGCAAAAACTATCAAGGGCTTTGTCCGTTTCATTCTGAAAAGACTCCAAGTTTCAATGTAAATCCCGATCGTCAGATGTTCTACTGTTTTGGCTGCCACACCGGCGGAAATGTTTTTTCTTTCCTGATGAAAAAAGAAGGTTTAGCCTTCATCGAAGCTTTGAAGAAGGTAGCCGGGAAGTATGGGATGGAGCTGCCGGAAAGAGAGCTTTCTCCGGAGGAGACGAAGAACGAAGCACAGCGCAGCCGCTGGCGGGAGATTCATGAGTGGGCTGCCCGCTACTATCACGACGTGCTTCTGCATCGTCCCGAAGGACAGGCCGGACTGACTTACTTTGAACACAGAGGGATTGGATCTGAAGTCATCCGGGATTTCCGTCTTGGTTTTGCACCGGACAGGTGGGATGGCTTGATCAGGGAACTTGCGGACAAAGGAGTCGCACCGGAAGAACTGGCTCAATTCGGACTCGCTGTCCGCAGGGAAACCAGTGAGCAGGAAATCAGTTATTACGACAGGTTTCGTAACAGAGTGATTTATACCATCCTCGATGTCAAAGGCGCTCCAATTGCTTTTGGCGGACGGGTGCTCGATGATTCCACACCTAAATATCTGAATTCACCGGAAACAAAATTTTTTCATAAAGGACGTAATCTTTACGGCATTCATCTGGCTTCTCGGGGAATCAGGGAGGCAGGGTATTCTTTACTCCTTGAAGGGTATATGGATACAATTGCAGCGCAAAGAGCAGGCTTCACAAATGCGGTTGCCTCGCTCGGCACAGCCCTGACTAAGGATCAGGCCAGGCTGCTTAAAAAATACGCAGGCAAGATTGTAATCGGCTATGACTCGGATAAAGCAGGGATTCAGGCAGCTCTGCGGGCGGGTGAGATCCTTCTTGATGAAGGCCTGAACATTCAGGTACTGCTGTTCGAGGATGCCAAGGACCCCGACGAATTTCTGAAAAAGCACACCGTCGCTGAATTTCGCAAGAAACTCGAAAATACCATCACTTTTATCGAGTTTAAATATAAAATGCTGATCCGGGATACCCCCCTGCGGACCATACCGGATAAAGCAGAACTGATTAGAAAGCTTGCTCCCGATATTCTTAAAGTACCAAGCATAGTTGAGAAAGAAGGATATGAAAGATATTTAAGTCTGGAGCTCGGTCTCACGCTCGAAGCAGTTCAGCACGAGATCGATAGCCTGACGAAGAAAACCAGAGGAAATAGGGGCAATCCAGAAATTTTTTCGCAACAACAGGATATTTCTGTAAAAAAAAGAAATACTATAGAAGGGACGGACATTGACAGTTTTCAGGAATCTTATGTCCATTTAGGAGTTTTCCGGGCCGAACAGACCATTCTCAGAATCATCCTGGAGAATCCCAATTATAAAAATCAAGTAGCTGACAACCTGGATCAGGAATTTTGGAGGCTGCAGGAACATAGATATATCTTCGAGAATTTCCCGGAAAACAGTTTGAATCTTATCGATAATGATAGCTGGTACGAGAAGGTTCAAAGGCGTCTTGCCGAAATATATGAATTGTCCATTGATTTCGATAAAGCCGATATGCTCCTTAAGGACTGCATTGCTTTGATTAAGGAGACAAAGAAGAAAGAGACGATCGAAGATTTGCAGGCCAAAATGATTTTATTGGAAAAATCTGGAGATATGGCTGGGGCGCTTGCCCTGCTCCAGGAGATAGGAGAGCGGTTGAAACGTGGCGAAAAATAATAAGAAACAATTTGTTGCGAATTACCCGCTGGAAGGGGAGAATTCCGTGACCGTAGATGAAATGAAAAAGGAAAATGTCTCGACTTTAATTGAGCTGGGCAAAACCAAGGGTAATCTTACCTATGATGAGATTGCCAATGCTTTGCAGAAGGTCGACCTTTCTGAGGACCAGATTGAGGAGATCTATGACCAGCTGAGCGGGCTCGGTATTGATGTTGTTGACGACAGCGTCGAAGTGGTTATCGACAAAGAAACAAAAGATCTTGCCGACGAGATCGCCAGTGAAACAGACATTGACCTTTCCATTCCTGAAGGTGTAGGGATTGACGATCCTGTCAGGATGTACCTGAAAGAGATCGGCCGGGTTCCTTTGCTGACAGCGGAAGATGAGATTGAACTGGCTCTCAAGATGGAGGCCGGGGATGAAATGGCCAAGCGCCGTCTGGCCGAAGCAAACCTGCGTCTGGTGGTCAGTATTGCCAAACGCTATGTGGGCCGCGGCATGCTTTTTCTGGACCTGATTCAAGAGGGTAATCTTGGCCTGATTAAAGCTGTGGAAAAATTTGATTACCGCAAAGGCTTTAAATTCAGCACGTATGCGACCTGGTGGATCAGACAGGCCATTACACGTGCGATTGCCGACCAGGCCAGAACGATTCGTATCCCGGTTCATATGGTTGAAACGATTAACAAACTGATCCGGGTTAACAGACAGCTCCTGCAGGAACTGGGCCGCGATCCGACCCCGGATGAAACTGCTAAGGTCATGGAGATACCGGAAGAACGTGTTCGGGAGATTTTAAAGATCGCCCAGGAACCTGTTTCCTTGGAAACACCAATTGGGGAAGAGGAAGATTCCCACCTCGGAGATTTTATTCCCGATGAGGATGCACCGGCTCCCTCTGAAGCTGCGTCATTCATCCTGCTCAAGGAACAGCTCGAAGAGGTCCTTGAGACGCTCACCCCGAGAGAAGAAAAGGTCCTCAGACTGCGTTTCGGACTCGATGACGGACGTACCAGGACCTTGGAGGAAGTCGGCCAGGAATTCGGCGTAACCAGAGAAAGAATCAGGCAGATTGAGGCCAAGGCGCTGCGCAAGCTCCGCCATCCAAGCCGCAGCAAAAAACTGAAGGATTATTTAGACTAAAATCAGGACTTTCTTAAAAAATTTTCTTATGCTAAAGACAATAAATAAGACTAAAAAGGATTAAGAAAAGTTGAAATAAATCCACATAACGCAAGATAAAATTGATAAAACATGCTTGACCATCGCGCAATAATTCCGTATAATAAACGTCGCAGGCTTTCCTCGATAGCTCAACGGTAGAGCAATCGGCTGTTAACCGATAGGTTGCTGGTTCGAATCCAGCTCGGGGAGCCATATTTTTTGGGCCTATAGCTCAGCGGTAGAGCGGCCGGCTCATAACCGGTTGGTCCCTGGTTCGATCCCAGGTGGGCCCACCACCAAAAATAATGAATTTGAAATCAAAAACAAAACTCTGGTGCAAGCCGGAGTTTATTGTTATAGGGATGATAACATTGAGGAATACAATGATTTCAGGACAACAAGATAATAAGCTGGAAAATAAAACGGCTATAAAGCTTGGCTCCCGCCTGGAGACAATTGCGTCACTGGTGCCCGCCGGCGCCAGAGTTGGGGATATCGGTACGGATCACGCCTATCTGCCTGTCTATCTGGTACAGGCCGGAGTGATTTGCCAGGCGATCGGGGTAGATGTCCACAGAGGGCCTTATAAATCTGCCGTTGAGAATGTCAAAGCCTATGGACTGCAGGACAACATTCAGGTCCGGCAGGGAGACGGCCTGATTCCGCTGGAGTCCGGAGAAGTCGATACATTGGTCATTGCCGGTATGGGAGGTGTGACGATCCTTGAAATACTAGCCACGAAGCCGGACGTACTGCAGAGCGTCCAGACATTGATCCTTCAGCCGCAAGGCGCAGAAAACAGGGTTAGATTCGAACTGCTTTCCGAGGGTTGGAGGCTGAGCGAAGAATGTCTGACAGAAGAAGACGGCAGGCTGTATACCGTCATTTGCCTGTCCCGCTCAGAAGGCCTGGATAGAGAGGAAGTCGAGCAGCGGATGAAGCAGATCATTCAGGATATTGCTGCGGACTGTACCGGAGTGCCTGCGTTGGAAGCAGCAAAGGATCTGGAACAGATGCTGCGTAATTTTATCTGGCAACTCGGACCGCTGATCATTGAACGCAAAGAACCCCGGTTAAACGACATCATTGCCGACACTACGAGCAATCTCAAAAGAGTCGTTCTGGAAATGATGCGCACAAACAGGGCTGCAGTTTCCCAGAAAGCAGAACAGATCAGGCAGGAAATCGCCATGATGGAGGTAATAAAAAAATGGCTGTATCAGTAGGCCAGGTTGAACAACTTATCGAAAAGATAGCGCCGCGTTCCTGGGCAGAAGACTGGGACAATCCTGGACTCCTGGTCGGCAGCAGCGCCCAGCGCGTCAATAAGATGCTACTGACGCTGGACGGAACCATGGAAGCCGTCGAAGAAGCTGTTTCGGAAAAAGCTGAACTGATTATTTCCCACCACCCGCTGCTGTTTAAACCGCTGAAGAATCTCCGAATGGACAACCAGGCGGCATTGGTTCCCCTTTTGCTTTTCCGCAATGGGATCTCATTTTATGCTGCCCACACGAATCTGGATCAGTCGTATCTGTCATCGAGCCTGATGTTTGCGAAAATGCTCGGACTGCAGAAAACAGAGTTCCTGGAAACCACCTCTGCTGAGAAACTGATCAAGATCGTCACCTTTGTTCCGGAAGAACACGTCGAGACTATCCGGAAGGCTCTGACCACCGAAGGCGTCGGCAGTGGAATTACCGATGGCGAGCACAGTGATGCCTACAGCGAATGTTTCTTTCAGACGAACGGTGAAGGCATGTTCCGGGCGCTGGACGGAGCCGAGCCGACTATAGGAAAAGTTGGAGAGCTGATCAGAGTGCCCGAGATCCGACTCGAGAGCATTGTCGAAGAGCGCAGCCTTGGCAGGGCGGTGAAGGCTTTGCATAAGGCACATCCGTATGAAGAGCCCGCTTACGACCTGATACCACTCCGGAATACCGGAAAACCCAGAGGATACGGGGTGATCGGAACATTACCGAAACCTGTCAGACTAGCTGATTTGTGGGAAGGATTTCTGAAACAGCTTACGGAGAAGTATGGCCATGACTGTTCTTCAGTGCGATTGGCAGGAGATCCTGACAGAAAGATCAAAAAAATTGCCATATTAAATGGCAGCGGAAGCAGTTTTGTGGCGAAGGCTGCCTTTAAAGGCGCTGATTTATATATCACAGGGGAAATCGGCTACCATAACGTGCTGGATTGTCTCGAATCAGGTATGGCCGTTGGTGAGCTCGGGCATTTTCTTAGCGAAATCCCAATGATCCATGCGCTTTACGATTATATTAGAGCCGATCGAACAATGGATGACGTAGAACTGGTTATCAGCGCGGCGAGCAAAGTGCCGTGGTTGAAACGTGGATAAAGTTATTAACATGACAGAATTGTCTGAAAGATAAATTTATAGTTGACTCCAATAGTGCTCTGGTTGTTCTTGGACGGATGAGCATAAGACCTCAAGAGTTATGCACAATTTGTTCACAACTTGTGCATAACTAGGAATTAAAATAATTACAAAATTATAGGGAAAATTTGATTATAGTGTTATAAATTGTAGCTTGAATTTTGTTTTTGGAATGATATACTGTGATTACGCCGTAATTTGTCGAAGCAACTAATGTGAAACAAATCATTGCATTCCTGATATACGCTATATGAAATAGGCAACAAATTGATTACGGCGATTTACTTTAGATACGCTTAAGAATTATTTGACCAAACACAAATAATCTAGTAAGATTGGATAGCGAAGTCAACCGGATGGTCGCGGGGACAAGTGCCGAAAGGCCGTCTCTGAGGAAAGTCCGAGCTCCACAGGGCAGGGTGCCGGGTAACGCCCGGCGGAGGGAGATTCCCTTTGAGGAAAGTGCAACAGAGATATACCGCCGCTGCCAAGCGGTAAGGGTGGAAAGGTGAGGTAAGAGCTCACCGGCAGTCAGGTAACTGGCTGGCCCTGCAAACCCCACCTGGAGCAAGACCAAATAGAGGAACGATGGAGCTGCCCGCTCTGTTCCCGGGTAAGGTCGCTTGAGGCTGCCGGTAACGGCAGTCCTAGATAGATGATCATCACCTCACAAGAGGTACAGAACTCGGCTTATAGGTTGACTTCCGCTATATTTTCGGGTAACATCTTTCAATTAAACGAATTTTGGGCTGGCTGCCCTGTCTTATAACTTGGTCTGGGACCAAGTTTTTTTATTTATCAAAAAGGCTATAAGGATATAGAAATGCTGCAATTTAGTATTTTTCCTTGTTCCTTTCTGTGGATCTTCGGAATACGCCGGAAAAGATGTGGCAACCATCGCCTTGGACAATATGCCCGCCGCTTATCACAAAGGAAGAAAGAAGAAATGCGGCAAACCACTTATTTTAATAACCGTAGAATTTGCAAGCGCTTGCAAATTCTACAAATTGAGCAAAAGGATTGACAAATAGGTAACATATTACGTATAATAAAAACGTAATATGTTACCTATTTATATGGAGGCAGTCAAGAACGATCTGGAGGTGTATCAGATGGACGAAATGAAAAAGCAGGCCAATATTTTCGGAATGATCTTTGTTTTAGCTAACAGGCTACAAGTGCTCGGGGATGCTTTTGATCAGAATATTACCATTAAACAGTGGCTGTTCCTGGTTAGTGTGGCCCGTTTTGAAGAGCCGCCGACTGTAAGCGAAGCGGCTGATGATATCGGCTATTCCAGGCAGAATGCCAAGCGTCTGGCAGCGACACTCGCAGAACACGGATTTGTCACCATATCCAAGGATAAAAGTGATGCCAGAGCTTTGCGAATTATGCTGACTCCGAAATTTCACACCTATTTTGCGGCGCGCAGACAGCGGGAAGTAGAATTCATGCAGCAGATTTTTAGTGGATTCGACCCTGAACTAACGGATAGATTTTATCAAGGATTAGTCAAGATCAGTCGCAATATTGAAATGATGGAGAATGAAAATGAAGAGATCAAGGAGTAAAAAAATGATAACGTTAGGTGTTATTGCAGGTATTCTTGCAGCGATTATTTTGCTGGCCGTCGTTTACTTTATCCAACCTTATTCGTCTTTAAAATCAGACTTTAATAAGGCGGCTATCCAACTTATTTCCAAGACCCAACCGGAAACAGAAATCTTTACCGAACAGGATATTGCCCATCTGCCTGAGCCTGTACAAAAATATTTTAACCACTGCGGCTATATTGGTACTTCCAAAATGTCCTGGATGAAAACCGAATTTAAAAGCGTACCTTTTTCCACCGGCGTGGATAAGGCAACGCTTACCATTGACTATACGCAGTACAACTTTGTTGAAACGCCAAACCGTTTGGCTTTCATTGACAGTGCGATGTACGGAATTCCTTTTCAGGGCTTCGACAGCTACAATCAGGGCGTGGGCTCCATGAAAGGCGTGATCGCCAAGGCCTTTACGCTGTTTGACCAAAAGGGTGTCGAAATGGATAAGGCCTGTCTGGCAACGGTGCTCGCAGAGAGTTTGTATGTACCGAACATTGCCTTACAAGACTACATCACTTGGGAAGCGATTGACGATACGCATGCTAAAGCGTCGATTACTTCCTTCGGCATAAGCGCGAGTGGCATCTTTACCTTCAATGAAGCGGGAGAAATGCTTGAATGCACCACCAATGACCGAATGGCTGTAGGTTTTGACGGCAGTAAGCAAAGCATCCCCTGGTCTGCGGTATATGAAGGTTATGAGAGGAATGAGAACGGCATCTTCAAACCGACCATTTTAAAGGCAGTCTGGCATTATCCGGAAGGTGATCTGATTTATTTTAACGGGGAAATTTTATCTTCATCGACGTAAATAAAACCGTTATGTAAAAGTCCTCGTCTAACAATCCAAAAATATTTATCGTTTAGCTTCAAGCCGTTCTAGTCTTTCAGAAACACGTTGATTCGTTTCGATCTGGCTCTCGCGGAAATCGAATAAAGCATTGACTTTTCCAGAAAGATCATGCTCCACACGCGCTTGGCTTTGGCGAATATGGATGATGTCCCCCTTAATTGTTTGGATGTCCTGCTGCATCTGCTCCTGGCTAACAGCAATTGCATCTATACTCGTCCAGATTTGCTGCTGGCCTGCCTTGAGCTGTTGCTGATCAGAGAGAAGCTGCTGCTGGCCTGCCTTGAGTTGTTGCTGATCAAAGTAAAGTTGCTGCAGCCCTTCTTCAAACCGATCCTGCCGGTTATCAAGTTGTTCCATTCTGTTCCCAAGAGAACTCAATTGATTTAGTACCAGTTCCTGAAATTGATCGTTATCCATCTGTTTTACCTCCTTTCAGTAATTTATTTCCTAACATCCTTATTATACCATATAATGGAATATATATGGGAACATATGTTTGTGCAAAATATTTTGTTTTTGCCTTTGGACAAAGAGATAAGTACATTTTACAGTGTTTCTAGTGTAATGAAAACGGCTCGGACCCTTTGATATGAGCTTATTTCAAAATCAATTTTAAATTCAATCGCCTCCCCGATAATGCTCCCGGTAATGTCGGCAATACTCGCTGTGATTACCGGGATATCTATGTTATGTTCACAAAAGCTCAGTTTGTCAAGGTTTGTAACGTTTTTCACGACAGAAATCATCTGAATTATATTTTATAATAAGATAAAGATATAAAAAAGGAGGGATATCGTGTCGGAGAATAAACTATTATTGTCATTTTTACTGGAGCTAAGTGAAGCCCTGTCGAATTATGGGCAACTGCGGATCCAAGAAGAACTGCCGAAGTTATTTTGCGAAGTTATCAAGGCAGATGGTTGTGCGGTTTATGTGCAAAAGATTAATAACTATATTTTACATAAACAATATTCTTCTTCGGCCTCTTCTCACTTTGCTTCTTCCTGGCGGCAGATCGGATGGAATTTATCGACTGCTGCCGTATATATTGACGCTCCAGAAACAGCCGGTCGCTATTTTCAGGGCGGAATCTGGCAGAGATGCCTGTTGTTGCCTTTGCTAAGAGAAGATAAGATTGAGGGAGTTTTGCTGGCAGGCTGGGCGGGGGCCTCTCCTTTAGACGGCTTATTACAGGAAGAGCTACGGCTATTGCAGCCTATATCCCAGCTTTTATCAGATATTTATTGCACCACGCATTTGATCACAGCCTTGAAAGAGAGAGAAAAATCCCTGTCCATCCTTTATCAAAAAGCTGAACAAGAGCTGGAAAATGGCCGCAGACAGGTATCTCTGGCCCTTCATGATGAGGTCGGACAAGTGCTGACCTCCATATTGCTTCAATTGAATATTCTGCAACAATCAGAGGATTTAGACTATGTGAAAGGGCGTCTCGGTGGTCTTTCTCATATTACGCAGCAAACGCTTGAGGAAGTCCGGCGTATTTCTCATAATTTGCGGCCTGCTCTATTAGAAAATTTAGGTTTACAGGCGGCGTTGGAATCTCATATCAAGGAATACACAGATTCTACGGGAATTGCGGTAGAGTTCAGGCACCATAATCTGGAGGAACGCTTACCCGATGATGTGGAGATCATCGTTTACCGGGCGGTGCAGGAAGGACTGACCAATGTCGCCCGTCATGCCGGAGCCAGTTCCGTTATGATTAATTTGACGGTAAAAGGCAACAAACTTCTGCTGCAAATTGAAGATAATGGTAAAGGCATGGAAGAAAGAAAAAGCAGTGGCCTTGGTCTTTTGGGGATGGAGGAGCGGGTGAAGCTGGCTAAGGGTAAATTCTGGTTGCTTAATCAAAAGGATCAGGGATTAACTCTCAATATTTTACTGCCCTTGGTTTAAGCAAGTAGGAGGTTAGCATGGAAAAGCAGACAACAATTTATTTGGTAGACGACCATAAACTGTTGCGGGACACTCTGCGGATGTTCCTGGAAAGTAAAGCGAATATTCGGGTGATTGGTGAGGCAGGCAATGGAGCCGATGCGGTTGAGGAAGTACTCTATTTGCAGCCGGATTTGGTACTAATGGATATTACCCTGCCTGATTTTGACGGAGTAGAAGCCACGGCCCGAATTATCAAAGGTCTGCCGAATATTAAAGTGATTGCTGTTACCATGCATCCGGAACAGCTTTATTTGCTAAAGTTCCTCGAAGCCGGCGGGATGGGGTATCTTCATAAATCAGCGGCTGACCGGGATCTGCTTAAGGCGATTGAGCAAGTCCAGCGGGGTGAGGTTTTCTTAAGCACAGATGGTGTGCAGGTAATAGCCGGCAAATACAGGGTTCAGAGTTCAATTCCATCGGCAGTACCTCAGAAGGAAATATCCCCTGAGGTTCTATCTTCCAGAGAAAGACAGGTACTTGGTTTGCTTTCCCATGGGTATAGCGGTCGGGAAATTGGTGAGATACTTTTTTTATCCGCCAGTACCGTTGAAACTTACAAACGGCGTATCAGTGAAAAGCTGAAATTGTTCAAGAAAGCGGATTTAGTGGAATACACCATCCGTCATAAAATATTTGAAGATATGTAGCAGTTGTCATGGAATACGTGACCAAATAGGGAAAGAAGATCGATGGTTCTTCATGACAGACAGATAAATCTCTTTTTTATAAACTAAAGTCAAATTGTATGCGCGTACGATTTAAAGGAGTTGTTTTTGGTGAGATGGATGAAGGAAAACAAAGGAGCAAAGGAAGCTGAAATAATCGTAGCTGTTCCCAATGTCTGGCTGCGGCTGCCGATTGTCGATTTGCTTTTCTTGATGAGGAAAGGGTATATTCACGTCAAAAGCCTAATGGAATTATATGAAAGGGTGGAAAAAAAATCCGGCGGTATCTTAATTATTGATATTTTCGCCTATAAGGAAAGCTGTCCAGATACCATAGCCCGCCTCAAAACGGAAAACCCCACGCTTACAATTGTTCCTCTCCTTTCCAGGGACGAGTTAGTCTATGCTCATTATTTAGAAAGCATTGACGCTTGTTTCATTGTTGAAAAGGAAAAAGCGGATAAAATGCTTTTGCCTGCCCTTCACCAAGCCTTGCAAAAACAACAAATGCTTTTAAACGAAAAGGAGGTAAATTTGATGGGAAAAGAAGATGGAAACATTCTGAGGAGAAATTTTGGCAGAAGAACCTTCCTTAAAGGCACGGCGGCTGCGGCAGCGATGGCTGGCGCGGTTGCGGCGTCTCCGGGAAGTACGGTACTGCAGGCTTTGGCTGCAGGTGATGACGCGCAAACTACTAGCCCAGAGGAGCAAATTTTCGCGGGTGCTTGCCCATCCTGTTGTGAGGGCGGCTGCAGCCTCAATGTACATGTCAGGAATGGGAAAATCGTTAAAACATCTAAACGGGATTTTCCAGATAAGAAATGGAATCGTATTTGTGGAAAAGGTCTCTCACATGCGCTACGTACCTATGAAGAAAGACGCCTGAAATATCCGATGCGAAGAGTCGGGGAGCGTGGTGAAGGTAAATGGGAGCAGCTTTCGTGGGATGAAGCCATTCAATATATTTGTGAAAAATGGAAAGGCTATCTGAGTGAGTATGGTGGTTCCAGTATTAGCTATTCATTTGCTGGAGGAAATTCAACAGTTTGCGTAAACAATTATTTAAAGAGGCTGTTTAATTGGATGGGGGGAACCTTTGTTTTTCATATGCTTGATATGGCGGCGGTGGACGCTCCAGGCAGAGCAGTTGGCTACGGGCCTTGGTTTTTCGGGAATAGTCTTACCGATATAATGAACTCCAAATACATCTTTATATGGGGGACCAATCCTACCTCGTCATACAAGCAGAATTGGCATTTTGTGCAGGAAGCTGCTGAAAACGGGGCAAAGGTGATTGTTATTGACCCAAATTATACAATTACAGCATCTAAAGCAGACAAGTTTGTACCGATTCGGATGTCTACCGATGCTGCGTTAGCTATGGCGATGATTAATATTGTTGTCAAGGAAGGTTTGGCAGATAAGGAATTTATTGCTCAAAATACCGTTGGCCCCTTCTTGGTAAAAGAAAGCGATGGTTTATATTTGCGCCAGAGTGATCTTGGAGGAGCAGCTAATGCTGAAAATAACGCGATTGTTGTCCGAGGAGCCGACGGGAAAGTTGGTTTGCCTTCGGAAATTCCCAACCCCGTTATTAATGGCACGTTTGAGATTAATGGCATTAAAGTAACCACGGCATATGATTTGCTGTTGGAAAGAACAGCCGAATGGACTCCCGAAAAAGCCTCTGAGCTTTGCGACATTCCTGTAGAGACCATCTATGAACTTGCTCGTATGTATGCTGCCGGTCCCACTTGTTTATATGCTTCTGAAGGAATTGACCATATGGGCAATGCGGCACCAGCTTATGCGGCGATGTATGCTTTGGCTATGGTAACAGGTCAATTGGCGAAGCATGGAGCTGGTGTTAGTGGTGTTCAGGGCCTGTGTTTAGGATCGATGTTCGATTGTTCAAGTATTATCTACCCACCTGGGAAAGTTCCAGGGCCAACTATTCCTTCACTTAAGTTACTTGATATTTTGAATGAAGGCATGTATGCTGGTAAACCCATGGCTATAAAAAGTTTATTTGTATCCACTGCAAATATACTTCGAGCTCAGGCCGAGAGAAAATCTTGGATTGAAGTATTCAATAAGCTGGACTTGGTTGTTGTCGCCGATCAATATATGAGCGATACCGCCAAACACGCAGATATCGTTTTACCTGTATGCGGATACTTTGAATATGAGAGCGTACTCACTATGTTTAACCCATTTGCTAAAATGACTGAAAAGGCAATAGACCCTCTTTATGAGAGCAAACCCGATTTGGAAATCATCAATTTACTAGGAAAAGGTATGGGTTTTGGTGATGAGTTCGTTGTTACCAGAGATGAGTTTTACACAAAACTTATGGATAGCGATGCCTGTAAGGCGGTCGGTATTAGCTGGGAGAAATTGAAACAAGAAAAGACAATGCGCTATATGTCGGATGATTATGTTCATGGAGCAGCAGGTGTTACATCCAGTGGAGGAGCCGCATTTATGACAGGTGCAGAAGTTCACGCCGGAAGTGGTACTTTCCCGACGCCTACCGGACGTGCCCAATTCTATCAGGAAGCCTTTAAACCCTATATCGATTATGGTCAGAAAATTGATCAGAAAAAGGAAAGCCTTCCTTATTGGGAACCGCCAATAGAAGCTTGGCCTGATAAACCGTTGTTTTCCAAATATCCTTTAATCTTCGCCACAGAACGGAGTAGATTAAAAGCAAATACTGGTTATACACATGTTCAGTGGTTATTAGAAATAATGCCAGAACCTTTTATAAAGATTAATCCTCAGGATGCGGCTGTGCGTGGGATTGTTCAAGGAGATACAGTAAAGATAGTCAATGACCGGGGTTATATGGTTTTGAAGGCATTTGTGACTCCGGCTGTTCGTCCAGGAGTGGTAGTTGCAAACCATGGGTTTGAGCATGATCAGTTTATTGATGGAGACGAAGCTGATTTAACCTCCAGAGCGATTAATCCTGCGGTTCCCAATAATGCCTATTTCGACACATTGTGCGAAGTTAAAAAAATGTAAAGGAGGAATAAACAATGCGTTATGGAATGGCGATAGATTTAAAACGTTGTATTGGTTGTCATGCCTGTGCGGTGGCATGTAAGTCCAATAACAACTTGCCTAATCATATTTGGTGGAACAAGGTATTGACCGTTGGCGGAGAAGGAATGGATACGGCATCGGGCACATACCCAAATGCAAAAATACAGTATGTACCGATGAACTGTCAGCACTGTGAAAATCCTGCTTGTGTCAAAGCTTGTCCTGTAGGAGCTACCTACAAACGGGAAGAGGATGGCATTGTCATTCAGAATTATGATAAATGTATTGGCTGCCGGATGTGCATGGTGGCCTGCCCTTACAGTGCCCGCAGCTTTAATTGGAGCAAGCCGGAGTATTATTTAGAGCATACGCTGGGTGATATCGATGCCCCGGTGCATCAGTATAATGTGGTGGAAAAGTGTACTTTTTGCGTGAACCGGATTGCCAGAGGTGCAGAGCCGGCGTGTATGGAGCTTTGTATCGGTCGTGCCCGCTACTGGGGAGATTTGGATGATCCGAACAGTGAAGTCAGCAAAGCGATCCAAGGCCGCAACTATGTCAAGATGCTTGAAGAAAAAGGTACCGGCCCGTCCGTGTACTATTTAACTTAAGAAAGGGGCTAATAAAATGAATGCAAAAGTGGCGAAGCAAGGTGGTTCAAAACTTTGGTTGATTATTTTCGCCCTTCTGTCAGTGATTGGCCTGGCTTGCTGGGTTTTGCAGCTGACCAAGGGTTTGCAGCTAACCAATTTGGATAACAATAATTGCTGGGGACTTTATATTATCGGGTTCATGCTTTTCACAGGTATAGCAGCAGGTTCTCTGATCTTTTCCTCCTCGGCCTACCTTTTCCAAGGGATGGCGGAATATAAGCCTTTTACAAGGATAGCGGCCTTCGTCGGGGCTATCGGCAGTGTAGTTGCCGCTGGACTCTTCATCATTGTGGATATCGGCAATCCGGAAAGAGTCTGGAATATTATTCTTAGCGCTAATATTGAATCCCCAATGTTTTGGGATACTGTGATTTTAGCAGCCTATGTTGTTATCGGCATTGTATTTACACGCCAGTTAATTATGGCGGAACAGGGCGAAAAAGAGGAGAAGGCCTTGTACGGCATTTCTCTGGTAGCCTTTATTGCCGGTTTATTAGTAACGGTTACCTCCTTCGCCTTCTCGATGCAGGTAGCCAGACCCTTGTGGAATAACCCGGTAGAACCGCTGTCATTTTTGGCGGCAGCCCTAGTGGCAGCGTTGGCATTACTGATTATCCTCTTTGCGATACTTAATAAGAGCGGTTATATAGAGATAAGCAACGAAAAACTATCTAAACTGGGCAAGCTGGCCGGAGCATTTCTCGCGGTCGAATTGATGGTAGTCTTCGGTGAAGCAGCGATCGGTTTGTATGCCGGTGCTGGAGATGAATATAAGATCCTTAACTGGTTGGTACTCGGTAAAGGGGCACCACTCTTCTGGATAGAACTAATTGCTATTGCAACAGGTGTGGTTCTCCTGATCAACAAGGGAACGCTCGTCGCAGGAGCGGGGGTCGGGATTCTTGCGATCTTCATGATTAAATACACACTTTTACAGGCCCAATTACTTAATCCACTGCTTTCTTATCCCGGTCCTGAAGGTTACGTTAGCGGTCAGGGAATCTACCTACCTTCAATAATTGAAATCGGACTAGCAGTAGGTATTATAGCCTTGGGTTGTCTACTGGTCATGATCGGTCTCGATAGACTCAATCTCGGGTCAAAGTCTAATCAAAGTTTGGATAACCATAGGCTTGGCGCGAGATCTGAGCAGGCTTAGTCAGAGAATATCTCTTTTCGGCAAACCGGCAGGCTGATTGGTTTCAGCCTGCCGGTAAAGCAATTAATAATTAAGCGGTAAAATCTTCAATATAGAAAATGGATAGGAGAGAAAAAATGGTAAACACGCAAGAAGTAAACACGCAAGAACAAGAAATTCGAAGATCTTTGGCAGCATCCGATATGTATCAATTGTTGTCTATGTTTTTTCGCCTACCCACAGTGGAAATGGCTACTGCCTTGTTAAACGGAAGTCTAGCGGAAGATGTTATAGCTATTTACTGCGAGCTGAATTTCTCAATAGAAGAGATTCAACACATTAAAACCAAATTTACAACGTTCCAGAATGATGAAAAGACAAAGGAAGAGCTTCTTACAGAGATACGCCAAGAGTATACACGATTGTTTACCAATCCGAAAAAACCGGCAATGGATATCTATGAAACATTGTTTTGCTTTAATCCCGAAAAGAATGAAGGAAGCCCCAGTCTTTTCATTAGCCCGGCGGCTCTTGATGCAGAGCGTTGTTATAAGAAGGCTGGACTGATGATGACTAAGGAGGTCAACGAACCTGGTGACCATATGTCGACTGAGATGGAATTCATGATGTATCTTTATCTGGAAAAGGCCAGAGCCTTACAGGAAAACAATCAAGAAAAACTTGATAGGAGAGAGGCGGAAATCCAAGAATTTTCAGAAGTACATTTGAAGAAATGGGCAAAACAGTTCTTTAATCATTGCATTACCTTAAGTAACAGCGAGGTTTACCGTACTCTCGGAGAAATAGGAAGCGCTTTTATGCGAGAAATGCTGGTTAAAAACTATTAAAATTTTCTCCTAAGAAATAGGGGTGTTTGCATGAGATTCGAAAAAGGTTTTTCGATTAAGATAGCCGAGAATAGATGTTTAAACCAGACTCATCATGCAGTAGAATGCAATCATTGCATAGAGAATTGTCCCTCAAAGGCTATTTTATTACATGAACATAGCGTCTATCTGAATAAAGACTTATGTTGTGGTTGTGGGTTATGTTTTAATGATTGTCCAACCCAGGTCTTTAGCTCCAGTCTATGGGATGAGACCTCAATAGTGGAAGAAGTAGAGGAACAGAAATGGAAAGCTACAGAGTTTTTTTGTGGTAAACATTCGTCTCCTTTTAATAAAGACAAGACGTGGGAAATGGGAGCAGTACAATTACCGGCTTGTCTAAGTATGATTTCTAAGGGAGCTTGGTATGAATTCGGCTTAAAAACAGCAATTGAACTCCATTTGGACCAGTGTGAGGGGTGTTCTATGTCTCGCACTTTATCCCGGTTGGACTTCAATGTAGGGACAGCGGCTGAATGGTTGGAGGCTTCAGGGTGTACACCGGAAATCAACTATATACACCAGAGTAGTAAGGGCAAAACCAAAAAAAATCTTAAAGCAATCGAAACCGGACTCAAAGTTACTTCACGACGGGATTTGTTTTTGTCTGTGATAGGCAAAGGCAGGCAGATAAGCGAAAACATACGTAACAATACAAAATCTTTCTCTAAGGAACGTGATCAAGAACGACGAAATAGTTATTTGCCTGATTGGCAGAAACGTCTGGCTGAAGTGTATCCTAATAACAGGATTAAAGGCGCTTCTCCAGCTTATTGGCCAACAATTAAAATAAATGACAAATGCGTAAATTGTGGAATGTGTACTAATTTTTGTCCCTCAAAGACCTTGAAAAATACTGTAGAAGGCGGTATCTGTACGCGCTATTTTACCAGTGGGTTGTGTTTGGACTGCCGGATTTGCCAATTGTTTTGTCCGAGAGAGGCTATAAGCAGAGACAGGGAAAAAGTTGAGAAACCCTTTGAAGCAACTACACTCTTCAGTGCGGCTGCTATAAAATGCCGGCGATGCACGAGTATTACCTTTGATAATACCAGGCATTTATGTTATTGGTGCCGGGAAGAAACCGCTATTGATGATGAGATTAAAGAAAAATACAGAAAACTATTACTTTAGATGGTGGGAGTTAAGTGAATAAGGAGAAGCAAAGAGACAAAAAGCTCATAGGTATTATGGTATTGCTACTCATTTTTGCTGTCATTTATCAACATTTTGCTAACGAAAAAGACACCTTGTCGGTTCTAAGACAGGGAGAACCGGCGGCAGCACGTTTTGAAAATGCAGGTGGAAACTATCCCAGCTATAAATTATGGGATGCCCAAGAAAACTTTTTGGGATACGGTGTAATCGCCGGTGCTTCTGGTTATGGCGGCAAACTCTCAGTACTCAGTGTCTTGAATCCAGCAGGACAAATCACCAAGGTTTCTCTAACCGAAAATAGTGAAACGCCTTTGTACTTGAATAAAGTCCTAGCCACCGGATTTTTGCAAAAGATTCTTGGAAGAAATCCTGAGCAAGGATTTGGGGATATCAATGCGGTGTCCGGAGCAACCATAACTTCGGAAGCGATTATTGCTGCGGTGCAAAAGGGTTCGGTCCAAATAGCGAATGAGCAACTGGGTATGAAAATTCCCAACGATGATGGCGTTAATCCAACCTGGAAGGATATGGCGGCCCTAGCCTTAGTTTTGACGGCAATCATTTGCTCTGCCAGAAAGATTAAAAAGTTACGCCCATGGCTGTTATTTTTATCCGTAATTTTCATTGGATTTATTTTAAATAATTCTTTAACTTTCAGTAACTTTGTCAGTCTTTTCTCGGGTAACCTGCCGTCATTTGTAGAACGCCCGATTTGGTACCTGATGGTGCCCGGTATCCTGATTATTACGCTGTTCCGGGGGGAGAATTTTTATTGCAGTTGGCTTTGTCCTTTTGGTGCGGTTCAGGAGGGAATATATCGCAGTCTAAACCTGTTTAAGTTTTCCCCTTCTCAAAACATCCAATCAAAAGTCGGTAAATATCGCTGGTGGATGTTGTGGGTAGCGGCCATGACCGCGTTAATTTTTAATAATGCCGGGATTGCCAGCTACGAACCGTTCTCTGTTTGCTTTGACGGCAGTGGGAATATCGCTCAATGGATCATCATGTCGATCATCCTGTTGATGTCGATTGCTTTGTTTCGTTTCTGGTGCCATAGTTTTTGTCCAGTAGGTTTGATGCTGGATTTTATGGCGCGCCTTCAACGGAAATTGAAGAGAAAGAAAACAGAGATTAGGGAAAATGCAAATTGTAATCACTGCGACAATGCTTCTTGTCCCCAAAAGATTTCCGGGATGAGTCGACAGGATAAGTTATACCTTGTTCTTGTTTCCATAGTAAATATAATCATTCTTATTGCTTTATTACTTAATATTAGCAGTATGTCCTAGTTTAGATTCACAAAAAAAGCATGGGTATCGGAATGTCCGAACTCATGCTTATATTCATAACTGGGATAAAAACAGGCGTATTGCCATCTTCATCTGACATCAAATATTTTCCTTCTGTTATGAAAAAATTTTAAAGATTAGTTTGAATCTAGTATTCAGTTATTATTAACATTGGATAGCGTAAACGGTTTTGAATTAAAGTAAACAAAATGATTCAGATCAAACGTACATTCATGTTCACGGTTGGATGATCTTCGATGGGATTTTGGATGAGATTATTACTATAGGATTTTTGGGATTTTTGGTGTTTTAGATACTGAGCATAGTGTTGCAGCCATAAGGCATGAAATTCCTTATCAATCTTAAAGTCTATGAGCTTATCTAATAAATCTGAATTTAGGTTTTCTTCTATTAAGTCAGCGTATATTTCCAATATCTGATTTTCTAAGGCAAACCCAATCTTACAGATATTTTCCTGCCCGGCTAATTCAATCGCCTCCCCGATAATACTCCCGGCAATGTCGGCAATACTTGCTGTGATTAGCGGGATGTTTACGTTATGTTCACGAAAAAGCTCGGTAAAAAATTCAGCATGCTTTTTATCAGCTTCGACGATTTTAAATAGAGCTTTGTTAAATATCGGGTCATCGCTTTCAGATAATTGGGAGTGATAATAATGGATCTGAAGGTTCTCCAACTCGTAGATCTTTTTTAATTTTGCTGTTCGTTTTTCATCCATTTTAAATCTCCTATAGAAGAGTAAGTGTTCATTTAGAAGAGTAAGTATTCATTAGTCTTCTCTGGTTTTGTAAAAATTATTTGCCAACGATCTCTCAAATTGCATGCCGAGAGTAATGGTACTATCTCTAAAATCAGATCAAATCATTTCACTAAGTAAGAATGTTGGATACTGCGGATAAAATTTATCGCTTGGTTGGCAGAATAACAAAAAATTGGTATTGCTCCCCGCGGTAATAAGTGGTATGTTTTTTATGGCACAAAATCAAAATGGGGTGAATGTAATGGTTGAAAAAAAGAGAAAGAAGAAAAAACTGAAAAAAGTTTTTATGATCATAGCACTGATAATCGCAGGCATTGTTGCCGGGACGGCAGCATTTGCCTTCTATTTCGCTAAGGGAGGCAATCTGCCCGGCGACAGTGTGAATTTGAACAATCGGGTCAGTATTCTTTTGATCGGGACCGATAAAAGGCCAGGGGCAAGTTCTTACAATTCGGACTCGATCATCGTAGCCAGCTTTGATCCGAAGACGAAACTCATTTCGTTACTGTCCATTCCGAGAGACACCCGGGTAACACTTCCCGGATCAAAAAACTATTGTAAAATCAATGCTGTCCCCATGTTAAAAGGGATCCCGGAGCTGGAAAAACAAGTTACCGAACTGACCGGTATTGAGCTGGACGGCTATGTCCTGACGAATTTTAATGGGTTCAAGGATATGATCGATACGCTGGGCGGGATCACCATTGACGTGGAAAAAAATATGAAGTATGAGACCGGGGATAAAGAGGACGGCTATATCAACCTGAAAGCAGGGGTGCAGGAATTAGACGGGACCAAGGCACTCCAATATGCCCGTTTTCGTCATGACGCAACGGCCGACATCGGAAGAACCGCCAGGCAGCAGAAAGTGCTGACCGCTGTAGGCAAAAAAATGCTTCAGCCCGCCACCATATTAAAACTGCCCAAGCTGATCCCGGAATTAATGAAGGCCGTAGAAACAGACTTGTCTCTGAAAGATCTCCTAAAGCTCGCCGGGGCGGCCAAGTCTTTTGAAGATGCAACGATCGTGACCCAAACACTGCCTGGCGATGCGATTAATCTTGACGGGTTAAGCTACTGGGAGGTAAACAGGGACGCGGCCAAAGAAGTAGCTCAGAACCTTCTTTTAGGTAAAACCACTGATAAAGTCTGGGACAGCACGGTCCTTACCTCCTTGGATCCGGAAGTTAAAGCCCACCTTGCGGCCCCGTCTACGGCAGCTGCGATTGATATACCGGAAATACCCGGGGTAACGGCACCTGAACCGGGAGCGATACCCGTGATAACGATCCAAACGGAGCAGTATTCGGGGACAATCACCTGGTTGCCTGCCGACAGTACCTTTGTTGCAGGTCAGGAATATACAGCGACGATTACGCTCGTTCCTAAAGCAGGGTATACCTTAAAAGGTGTCAGTGCGAACTTCTTTACCGTACCGGGAGCAGCAGCGCATAATGCTGCAGGATCCGGGGTCATTACGGCAGTGTTCAAGGCGTTACCACCTATAACGTCAGCAGCCACCATCGACATTTCGGGAATAGCCGGGGTTACACCGCCTGCACCGGGAGCGGCACCCGTGACAGCAATCACCGAAACGGAGCAGTATACGGGGACGGTCACCTGGACACCGGCCGACGCCTCCTTTGTGGAAGGTCAGCAATACACAGCAACTATCACGCTGGCTCCGAAAGAAGGATATACTGTGGAAGGAATTAACGTAAACTATTTCACAGTGCCGGGCGCAACAGCGACAAATGCGGCCGGTTCGGGGGTCATAACGGCAGTATTTCCACTATGATGTCGAATATCAATACTGTATGAACATCTGTTGAAGCCGGCACATAGTCGTGATAAGTAGTGATCAGGTTTCTTGTCATAACCTTCGGGCAAGGCACATTGTCAACGGAAGTAACCGGTAACACAGGCAAAATAATTTGCAGGAAACCGATGCAGTTTCGACTGTAACTGAAAATTCCAGTTTGTATATCATATGTTTTGAGACAAGATATTTCAGGCTTCGATCGATATTTTCCTTCTGTTACGAAAAAATTGATGAACAATGACATGTTCATCAATTTTTTATTTTATATATATCAGAAAGAGGGTGCAAAGTTCGTCTAGGGTAAGGTTAGGACTCTCTGGAAAGAATGTGACTTTTTCCTGAGCTCACTCGTTTTATGGATGAAAGGAGAATTTACTAACTTGTAGATGAAATTACCCGGCTGAAGGATTAAACGTGCAAATCCCTTTTTCGATAAAAGATATAGGTGGAGATACAAAAGATAGAAACAAGCCCAAGCGAGAGTATGACAGCCGTTAGGTCGAGCCCATTGCCCTCTGCCAAATGAACATAACTAAAATATTTAAAAGGCGAGAGTAGGTTAAGAGCGTTCAGCTTGTCTGTTATATCCGTTATTTTGGATATCACGAATGCAGTGAAGAGTATCCCTGCGGCAAGGGAACCCGAAGTTTTCGGATTCTTGAGGAAAGCCGACAGTGCTGTTCCAAGTGAAAGGAAGATAAGCTGAACGATGAACATGCTCAACATGAACATTACTATTTCACTTGAAATGTCATTTCCCTTATTGTAAGCAGCGACCATAACAAGGGAAGAAACAAGCGTTACAATATTCAGAATGACCACATTCACAAAGGCTGCAAGAAGCTTGGAAGTGATAATGGTATCTCTTGAGACGGGCTTGATCATCAGGAATTCGGTTGTCTTATCTCGTTCCTCTTTAGCAATTATGCCGGCTCCTAGCAAAACAGCATGGATGGCAGCTGCAATCTCAATGTAAAGGAACAACATTGCAAAATACCCGGACATCGTGGTTACATCGAATGAGCCCATTCCCAACAGCGCTTTGATGGAGTAGGGGATATTTTCAAAAATTTTGTTGTACTGTCCGCCTGCCGAATAGGCCGTATATTTGCCCATGCCGCTTAGAACCCCCAAAAACATACAAACGCTCCATATGATCAACGCTTTTTTATTGGCCTTTAATTCTCTTAAAAAAACATTCATGATCCGACCTCCCTTTTAGTGAAATCCAAAGTTAATCAGCTCACGGCATGGATATCTTTTCTGGCATAAATGATATAGGCGGTTACCGTTGCAATAATAACAATAACAGCGCCTGTGATAAGGTAGGGGGCTTCATAGTTTGAATTTCTAATAATATAAGAAGGATTAAAATATTTAAACGGTGAGAGAAAGCGTGCCGCATCATTTTCACCAGTGGCTAAAAGCGCTCCAATAAAGAAAAATCCAAAAACGACCCCGAGTGAGACCGGAAGCACGGATTTTAACTTTGGAATGATCACCGCGACTGCAGCACCGACTGAGAAAAAAATGAGCTGAATGAAAAGCAGCGTAAGATTGATCATAAAAAGCAGCGTAATGCTGAAATCTGCTGTTTTAACCATGGTTGCAAGGATGGAGGCAGCCGCATAATAGATTACGTTTGTGATTATGAGCATGGTTAGTGCAGCTAGAAGCTTGGAGCTGACAATAGCCCAACGCGAAACAGGCTTGACGAGAAGAAAGTCCGCTGTCCTTTCCCTCGTTTCTTTGGAAAGAATAGAGACGCCGAGATTCATGGCCTGAATGGCACCGCACAGTGTGATAAATGTGAATATCATCGAATAAAAGCCCAAAAGAGAGGTGATGCTGTCAAGCGAAATACCGAGTATTGCCCTCACCGACGCCGGGTAGCCGCCCAGCAGCCTTTTAAAATCTGCCGCATCATTCGCAATTGCGGGATAGACAGAAAAGTAAATCCCAGCGAGCGCAATCAAAGTGCATGTCCATAGAATCGTCGATTTTCGCAGCGAGTTTAGCTCGTGCCAAAACATATTCATAACGATCAACCCTCCTTGGCATAATAATGCATAAAGATCTCTTCAAGGTCAGGTTCGTAAATGGATATGTTGACAAGCTCAATCTCCGCAATTTTTTTCATTATAGAATTAATGTTGCCTTTGAAAATAAAATCAGCCGTATTCTCTTTGATTTCAAGCCGGCTTACACCACTGATATTGAAGGTTTCTCCGGCTATGGGAGATTTTGCTTCAATTTTAAAACTCTTATAGCTATCTGCCTGAAGCGTGCTCATTTTTTCAAGTTTTATGATTTTACCGTCTTTGATGAACGCTACCCTGTCGCACATCCTCTGAACTTCGTCAAGAATATGCGATGAAAAGAATACGGTGGCACCCTTTTGATTCTCCTGCGCGATAATGTCAAAGAATTTTTGCTGCATCAGCGGGTCTAAACCACTGGTTGGCTCGTCAAGTATGATTAGCTTGGGCTCGTGGAGCAGCCCCTGGACAATGCCAACCTTTTTTTTATTGCCAAAAGAGAGATCGTCGATCTTTTTCTTGAGGTCGAGATCCATGATCTCCGCAAGCTCCTTTATTCTTTTCATACAATCCTTTTTGTAAAAGCTCGCGGAATATTTAAGCAGATCGATAACTTTCATGTTATCGTAATAAAATACCTCACTTGGCAGATAGCCCACTTCTTTGCGTATTTCCGGGAACTCACTGCAATTTTTACCGAAGATTTCGGCGCTTCCCTTAGTGGGGTAGATAAGCCCGAGCAACGTTCGGATGGTCGTCGATTTGCCAGCACCGTTTGGCCCGATAAACCCAAAGATCTCTCCTTCCGTGACATCGAGATTCACATCGACAATACCCCTTGCCTTGTTGTAACTTTTCGTGAGATCCCTCGTTTGAATGACGGTCATTGATGTTACCTCCTCCTTGTCTGTTAAGGATACATACATCATTTTTGAATGAACATAATACTTTCCTTGGTTTAGACCTATTGTATCACAGCCGTTTTTTTTTATGTTATTTTAGCAGTAAATTTTTGCATAACAAAATATTCGTAGTTGCATCAAAATTTTCCTTCTGGTATAATTGCGTTATCGTAAATCAAAGGGGAGTAGCTGGATAATAAAGTCGTCAAGACGGATTTCGATCCCGGCTTTATTGCAATTGACTGATTTGTAAGCGAGACCTTTGCCCTTGGGGTGAAGGTTTTTTTTATTTATATAAGATATGAATGAAGTCAGGGAAGTCAGGTGAAAAATATGTTCGGTTATGTTGTCGCCAATATCGATAAGCTAACTGCCGAAGAAAAAATACACTATCGGTCGTGCTACTGCGGTTTATGCCAGACGCTGGGAGACCGTCACGGCATCCTCAGCCGTATCACACTAAACTATGACATGACTTTCCTCGTACTGTTCCTTTCAGCGCTTTATCAGAAAGATACGACCATTCAAACCGGGCGATGCATCATGCATCCTCGTAAACCTCACTGCTATTGGCACAACGACATCTCAGATTATACCGCCGATATGAGTATTGTCCTGACTTATTTCAAATTTCTCGATGATTGGAAGGATGAACGGAAGATCCTATCGCTGGGTGAAGCCAAGCTGTTCGAAAAGAAATACAGGCAGGCTGCCATCCGCTATCCCAGGCAATGTGCTGTCATCAGCGAATGCTTGAACACCCTTTCCGACATAGAAAAATCAGGGGAACTAAAACCAGATATTCCTGCAAGTTGTTTCGGCAGACTCATGGGCGAAGTCTTCGTTTTCCAAGAAGATGACGATGCTCAAGATTTACGTAACTTTGGAGAATCGCTTGGCAAATTCATTTACATTATGGATGCCTGTCTTGATCTCAAAAAGGATATCCAAAAAGAATGCTATAATCCGCTGACGGCGTTATCAACAGATCATTTTCCGCAAATATTAAATCTGCTTATGGCCGACTGTATGGAAAAATACCGGCAACTGCCAATCAAACGCGATCAAAACCTCATTGAAAACATTCTCTATTCAGGCGTTTGGACAAGGTATGAAGCAGCGAATAAGAAAGCAAAGGGGAGATAAGAAAGAATGATATCCGATCCTTATCAAGTACTGGGTGTTTCTCAGACGGCTGCGGATGATGAAATAAAAAAAGCCTATCGCAAACTGGCCAAAAAATACCACCCGGACCTGAATCCCGGCAATGCGGAAGCGGCTAAGAAGATGAGTGAGATCAATGCCGCTTACGAACAGATCAAAAGCGGAACCCCCTACCCAAATACCTATTACAACGGGAGCAACGCTTCCGGGGGAGATGCTTCCTCAGGATATGCTTCGGTAAAACACTATATTAATTTGGGCTATTTTCGCGAGGCGCTGAATATTTTGGCAAGGATGAGCGACCGAAATGCCGAATGGTACTATTGCAGTGCTGTTGCCAATGCCGGTATCGGCAACATTATCACTGCGCTGAACCACGCCGAAACAGCTGTACGCATGAATCCCGGCAATCCGGAATACCAACGCGTCTTAAATATGCTGCAGCGTGGCGGAAGGATTTATCAGCAACAAAGACGCGGCTTCGGCATGCCGAACGACACGCTGGACAAACTCTGTTTTGGCTTATGTATTGCGGACCTTTGCTGTCCGTTCTGTTGAGGAGAATTGCGTAAGGAGTGTGAACCATGGGTAATCTGAAAAATAAGCTGACACGTTTGATGATTGGCCGGTACGGCATCGATCAGTTGTATTATGCTTTGCTTGGGGTCTGGTTTGTATTGCTGATCGCCAATACGTTTATCCGTTCCGGTATCATCAGTGTTTTGATGGGGGCCATTCTGGCGGGAATGATCTTCAGAAGCTTATCCCGGAACATCTATAAAAGACGCCAGGAAAACGATAAATTCATGAAAATATGGAATAGGATTAAGGCTGAAGGTTCTTTGACGATGCGCCGAATCAAAGAAATTAAAACTCACCGTTTCCGCAAATGTCCACACTGTAAAAGAGTACTTCGGCTGCCGCGGCGAAAAGGCAAACATACAGTAAAGTGCCCTTGCTGCCATCATGAATTCGAGCTCTGTATCCGCTTATAACTAAGAACAAATAAATTTGATCATAGTAGTACTTTATAAACAGTAAGAACTAAAAAGAATAACCTTGGTACTCAAGTCATTCCAAGGTTATTTTTATTTTGCTTTGATGATCTGTTTATTATCTTTTTCCATCACCGTCAGGAATTGTGGGGGGGTGGGGGCGTCCAGATAATGGGATGACGGACTGACGGTTGATGGTTGATGAAGTTTATCTATAAACAACATAAATATATCGTAAAATGATAAATTAATATTGACTTACGATAATGCACCATTTACAATAGAACCAAAATAGATAGAAAGGGTATGATACAATGTGGAATCCAAGTAAGTCTGTAAGACTATCTTCCATTTGTACCAAGATCGCCATTGTTCTGGTCATATGCGCAGCTTTTGCTATGCCGAACTTAATCGCTACATATGTAAGCTATACAGGAAAAGATCCTGAAATCATTCATTCCTTGCTCCTAACGGTCTATGCCTGTGTTCTGCCGGGGATGTTATCCTTGATCTGCCTTGGCATGCTTCTTTCCAACATCAGGCGGGAAGAAGTGTTTGTAGAAAAAAATGTCAAGCTCCTGCGGGCGTTGTCATGGTGCAGTTTTGTTGTCTCCGTCATTTTATTCATCTCAGGATTTTATTATATTCTTTTTGTGATTATAGCCGTTTGTGCCGCTTTTTTAGGGCTGATCCTGAGAGTGATCAAAAATGTTTTTGAACAGGCAATCGTTATCAAAAGGGAAAATGATTTTACGATCTAGGGGAGGGATTCTCATTGATTGTCGTTAATCTCGACGTTATGATGGCAAAAAGAAAAATTTCTGCCGGTGAGCTGGCGGATAAAATCGGAATCACTCCGGCTAATCTTTCAATTCTAAAAAACAACAAGGCCAAGGCCATTCGCTTTTCGACCCTGGAAGAAATCTGCAAGGTTCTGAATTGCCAGCCCGGAGATTTATTAGAGTATCGGAAAGGAGAACAGGAAGATGAATAACACGGAGAAGAATAACACGGAGAAGAATAACAGTATGGATACGGCAACCTATACAAGAAGTGATATTGTTTTCGCATTAGCCATGCTGGCCTGTGGCTTCTTATATTGGAATCTGATCCTGGATGCCGGTCTTGGTGCAGGTGTTACCTTATTTGCAGCGGTATTCTGTCTGTCTACCGTCCTATATCTGAAATCAGGCAAGTTTCGTCAAACAAGAACGAGCTGGTTGTGTTTTATTGTCATTATCCTGTCTTCCCTGGTTTTCTTGCTTTTTGACAATATCCTGATCAAAGGACTGAATTTTATCTTTCTTACAGCCGCTGTCATCTATTGGATCAGCCTGTCTACGGGCAGAAACCTGGAGAAAAGGATCTCCGCCTATATCCTGGGCGATCTTTTTAATCAGGTTTTGGTCATCCCATTCCGAAATTTTGGCTGCTGTTTTGGCGCGGTCAAGAGACTGTTTGGCAGAAATCAAAAAGGAAAATCCCTTCTGGCCGGCGCGGTTGGTATTCTTGTGATGATTCCGATCCTGGCCGCAGTCATCAACCTATTGACACGAGCCGATGCTGTTTTTGCAGGGATGATCGCGAATCTGCAGTTCTCGGTATCGATGAATATTATTGTCCAGATATTGATGGGAATCCCCGTCGCCTGTTATCTGTACGGATTGATTTACGGCGACCGGCATGGGAGGAATACGGGATATGTCACCGTCGAGACTGTTGACAAAACGGCCGCTGCTTTCCGTTTTTCCCCGGGAGTGACCGTATACACCGCCTTGACAGCATTGAATCTTGTCTTTATGGTCTTTTTCCTTTCTCAAATCACCTATCTTTTCTCAGCATTCAATGACCGTCTTCCGGAACTCATGACGCATGCGGAGTATGCCCGCAGAGGTTTTTTTGAACTTTGTGCGGTAGCCGGAATCAATATGGTCGTGATTACGGTGGCCCATCTCATTGTGAAAAGGGACAAGGTGAGGATTCTGCAAATAGAAACAGCCATTTTATGCCTTTTCACCTTGATGTTGATCATTACGGCCATTAGCAAGATGGTGATGTACATCCATTATTTTGGTTTGACCCCGCTGCGTGTCTATACGACCTGGTTTATGCTTGTGCTGCTCTTTCTGTTTGCGGTGATTGCCGTCAGACAGTTTAAAAAATTTAACGCCGCCAGGATCATGCTGGTCGGATTTGTAATGTTTTTCATGATCCTAAGCTACGGGAACATCGACGGCCGAATCGCTGCCTATAATATTGACAGGTACAGTAACGGGACCCTGGAGAATCTTGATGTGCAGGCTTTGTCCAGCCTGTCTGAGGCAGCGGTCCCGTACATCTACACCTTATACCAGGAAACAACGGATCAGAGCCTGAAGGCGGATCTTAAGGCGGCCATTGATCAATCAGCTGGATCGGCGCTTAGAGAGCCGCGTCAAGAAACATTCCGGGATTTCAATTTTCAGCGGCATACGGCGGAAAGCATCAGAAAGATGCTCTGATAGCTTCGGCAGCCGATACAAAAAATCCATGAGTTTTTCTCATGGATTTTTTTGATTGCTAATAGATCCAAATGATAGGTTATTCTATCCGACGCTTATAGATCCGCATCGCGGCGAGATGGAAGAAAATCCAAATTCCCACGCACCAGAGAATCGCTAGCCAAACAGCATTACTTACAGTCCCAGTCATCAATAAGGAGCGGACGCTATCAATGATCGGCGTCATAGGTTGAACTTCCGCAAAATAGCGCAGTGCGGCCGGCATGGTTCCGGTCGGCGCAAATGCGGAGCTTGTAAATATCAATATCATCAAAAGATAGCTGAACACTCCTGACCCCTCAAGGCTTTTTGCAAGCAGGCCAAAGGTAACGGCAATCCAGGTCATGGCAAGTGTGAACAAAAGTAAGATCCCGCTGGCGAGCAGCCATCCGACAATCCCGGCTCCCGGTCTGAACCCAATCAAAAGGGCAACCAGCAGCACTGCTAAGACAGAGACGGCGTTAAACAGGACTGAAGTTAAGACATGACCGCCCAAGATGGATGATTTTGCAATGGGCATGGAATGAAAACGTTCAAAGATTCCCTTGGTTACATCATTATTCAGGCGCACAGCTGAGTACGCGACGCCGCTGACGATACAAAATAATAGGATGCCGGGTACGATATAGTCGATATAGTTCACCCTGCCCAAATCCATCGCACCGCCATATACATATACGGACGCAAGCATCATCATCACCGGCATGGCGATGACCGTAATGATGGTGTCTACACTACGCAGGGTATGCCGCAGCACACGGCCGCACATCACTGTCGTATCGCTGATCCGGTTCTTAATGGTTAACGTGGTATTCATAGCGTACCCTCCTTTGCATGATCTTCTCCTATTACAGAAAGGAACACGTCGTCTAACGTTGGTGACTTTTGCATAAATTCGGTGGCCGAAATGCCTGCTTGCTCCAACCGGACAAGAGTATCCATCATCTGTCTGACACTTCCGTCAGTTACAATGTTAAGTGTAAGGGTTTCCCTGTCCAAACTTATGTTGTATTCTGACAGCAATTCACCTGCCAAGGTTACTTCGTTTTCGTGTCGAAAGCGTAGTTCGATATGTCCGTGAGGGAGCATTTTTTTGAGTTGGTCCGCGCTTCCTTGGGCCACAATTTTCCCATGATGTAAGATGGCAATATAGTCAGCAAGCACGTCCGCCTCTTCTAAATATTGTGTAGTCAAAAATACGGTAACCCCGGATTGCGCAAGCTCTTTAATGATTTTCCACATTGCCGTGCGAGCCTGCGGGTCAAGACCGGTGGTGGGTTCATCAAGGAATACAACCGATGGCGAACCAAGCAAGCTCATTGCCAGGTCCAGACGCCTGCGCATTCCACCGGAATACGTCGCAACATGCCGGTCGGCGGCTTCCGTAAGAGCAAAGCGGAGCAGCAATTCATTGATTTTACCGGCCACATCGTTCAAGTGGCGCAGTTTACCAATCATTTGCATATTCTCCCGTCCTGTTAGAATATCGTCCACAGCTGCATATTGTCCGGTCAGGCTAATTGCCTCCCGTACCTGCTCCGGACGCTCCAGGACATTAAAGCCACATACCTGAGCATATCCCGCGTCCGGCTTCAGCAAGGTCGTCAGAATTCTTATGACAGTCGTCTTGCCTGCTCCGTTAGAACCTAACAGGGCAAAAATACTTCCTTTTTGCACGGAAAAGCTGACATCTTCAAGCACTTTGAGGTCTTTGTAGGATTTCTTAAGCCCGCTGACGGAAATGGCTTTGCTTTGCAGCATTTTCAATCTCCCCGCTTTCCAAGTTTCTTATGAATACTTTGGTTAACCATTACTTTCCGTTTGCCCGTCCAGGTCTCGGCTTGAACTTCTTTAAGGAGCCCGTCACAAAAATCCCCGACATCATCGCCCACAATATCGAGCACATTTTTCCCTTCCTGTGCTCCTGATTCAAACAGTTCCAGCATATCCGTAAGGACATCCATCATGCTGGAGCCTAATGCAAAATTCCACATGAACGCCTCAATTTCTTTGATAACAATTTGATAATCTTCCGGCAGAGCCTGAATTCGCTTCCTGTAAATTTTATAATCGATTTTTTCTTGCCTCCAGCGTTTTAAAGTTAAAAATATTTTATTGAACATGACGATTCTCCTTTAACCCATTGATTTTTAATGAGACAAAGTTCCATTTTTCCCAGAATAATGAGAGTTCCCTTTGCCCAGCCGGATTCAGGCTATAGAATTTCCTCGGCGGCCCGATTTCAGATGGTTTTTTTTCAATGTCCACCAGCTTGTTTTTTTCAAGACGCACTAAAATCGTATACACTGTTCCTTCGACAACCTCTTCAAAACCAAGAGCGTTTAGTTTTTTCGTAATCTCATAACCATAAGTTTCTTCGCGGCCAATGATTTCAAGCACACAGCCTTCAAGAACGCCTTTGAGCATTTCTGTTAAGTTATCCGTATCTGACACCTTCCATCTACTAAGTATTACATATTACTACTATATAATAACACGTAGTAGATGGAAGTCAATAAGGCGAACAAAGTTTTTTACATAAGTTCTTTCACAATGGATCATTCTATTGATCATTCTACTGATCGTTCTATATTGTTAAGACGGCATTGCGTTGCCAAAAAGACCAGAGACTTAAAGGTATTCCTTTAAGTCTCTAGGTCCTGCAAGAACTTCCCGGCCTATATACAAGGTACCGTCGTCTTTGGTTTTGACACTCCATTTAACGAGTGCAATGTTGCCTTCTGTGATCTCTATCCCTGTGATGGAACGAGGATGAACACAACTGCCGTCATTAAAATAAAGCGGTTTACCCGCATCAGGAAACATGGGCCTATGGGTGTGACCGGCAATCAACATATGCTTTTCCTGTACGACCCATTCAGTAAGGTTTCGTTCTATAGAATCTTTCTTGCGATAATTTTTTGCTGTGCTGGTGGGGTCTTTAAAACCGAATAATTCAAGTCTCTTCCAGACATATCTGACTAAAAATCTTCTTAACCCCCAAAACGCATAATCCAACATGCTGCCTTGATGCCCGTGGATCAAAAGAATTTTATGATCGAAATTCTTATACCGCAAAATGAGCCCCTCACGAAATATAACCTTCTCAAATAAAGGAACGTGACTTTTCTTCTCGGCATCATAATACCGGTTAAAGCATTTTTGTACAAAGTGACCATTACTTTTCATCATGTCATGGTTTCCGTAAATAAAATAAACGCGGTTTTCATTAAAAAAATTTTGTAGAAGCGAAAATGTATCCTTATGAACAGGCACGATGTCCGACATGTTTTTATACTTCCAAAGTTCATCACCGTCACCAAGCTCGATATACGTGTACTGTTCATGATAGTAGTGAGCTAACGCAGCAAAATACAGATTCTCATTCCCGGAAAAATCATCAGCCCAGCTGCCGTCGCCCCTATGGACATCACTCATTAAGATTATTTTCGAGGAATCGTCAATAGGGATTTCTGCCGCTGATTGAAAAGCTTTAGAAATACGATCTACAGCATTCATAGGAGATACCACCCGCCCAAAAACATCTTCGTTTAATGTCAATATATTCTGGGGGGAGTATCAAGAGTACCGGTCTTCTTCCAACGATATGAATAAGTTACTGAATAAATAAGTTACTGAATACGACAAGACGATCTGCTCAAGGAAACTTATTTGCTTGCAAAGACAAACCTTGGAACTAAAAGTTATTCCAAGGTTACTTTTTATGTACCATTATTTTTAAGTCAATGAGGCTTTAACAAAAACTGCCAGTGTAGAAAAGGTAAATATGTTAATAATAAGTGTACATTCCAATAGGAAAGGAGGGAAAAAATAATGGCAAAATATAGACTTCCCGTAGATAAGAATCAAGCAGCTAGTTCAATGGGTGTAAACTTAGGCCCAGATACATCTGCTAGACAGAATGGTTCCGTAGGCGGATATATGGTGAAGAAGACTTTTGAAAGCTTAGGCCATCGTTAAAAAAACTGATTCTCGAGAGTAAATGGTTAACTATGAGGGAGCCGTTAAAACGGCTCCTTTTCTCTTTACCTTAAATAGGATACCTCAAAATTGAAATAATTATACCTGTAAAATATCACCAAAAGTATCTGGAAGAAGTATTGCGGCACAAAACTATGTGCAATTGTCAGAGAAAGAAGATACAATAAAAGCTGAAGAATAACTAAAATAACGCTGTTGTACATAAAATAACGAAAAGAGGTTAGATCATGAGTGATCAAATCCGAAACGACCATGATGATTTTTATCAATCTCTAAGGAAAAAGATCAAGGACTACTTCACAAGCGAAGAAGGTAAAACCAATAAGTATGCAGAGTATATCCTGATTGCACCCGACTTGTTTTATCTCCTGTGCAAATTGACCGTAGACAAAGAAGTCAACGTAGACGATAAAGCAAAACTGGCGATTGCGATTGCTTATTTTGTCTCACCGATTGATTTAATCCCTGAGGCCTTTTTAGGGCCGGTAGGATTTGTTGACGATATATCTGTAGCTGCGTATGTCCTGAACTCCATTATTAATAACACGAACCCGGAAGTTGTCCGCAGGCACTGGGCCGGTGAGGGCGATATCCTGATTAAAATCCAGGAAATCATAAGAATTGCCGATAATATGGTTGGCACCGGATTTTGGAAGAAAATTAAAGGGATGTTTAATAAATAACGCAATAAGGGTGTAACAAAAAAGATAAATGGAGCGTACGATCATGCAATATACGATGCTTGGAAAAACGGGACTCCAAGTCTCAAGATTTGGGCTTGGCTGTATGCGATTTCCGAAAAGTGAAGAGGAAGCGATAGAAATGGTGCGGTATGCGGTAGACAACGGCGTCAATTACCTGGACACTGCTTACATGTATCCAGGCAGCGAAATGATTACCGGGAAAGCGCTTCAGAGGGGCTATCGGAATCAGGTGTTGATCGCCACGAAAAGCCCCATTTGGAAAATCGGCAGTCACAAAGACTTCGAGAAATACTTGGATGAAGAGCTGAAACGCTTAGGAACCGATCATATCGACATGTATCTTCTTCACAACATGAGCCATGACAATTGGGAGAAAGTGAATCAATTGGATGGCCTTACTTTTCTTGATAAAATGATTCAAAAGGGAAAGATACTGCACAAGAGTTTTTCTTTTCATGGGACACTGCCAGCATTCAAACAGGTCGTGGATGCCTTTGATTGGGAAATGGCGCAAATCCAGCTGAATATTCTGGATGAAAATCAGCAGGCCGGGATCGAAGGTCTGAGATATGCTGCAGACAAGGGCCTGGCGGTCGTCATCATGGAACCGTTAAGGGGCGGCTACATGCTAGCGAACATTCCCGAAGCAGTCGCTGATTTGGTTCGCCAATATCCGGAAAAGAGATCCTTCATCGAGTGGTGCTTCCGCTGGCTTTACAATATGCCTGAGATTTCCGTGATTCTCAGTGGAGCCAGCACGCTGGAGCAGTTGAAGGACAATTTACGGATCTTTGATGAATCTGCGGTCAACGTCATGTCCGAGGCCGACCAAAATCTGATCAAAAAGATTCAGAAAGCTTTTGAGTCCAATAACAGTGTCGGCTGTACGAGCTGCGGCTATTGTATGCCCTGTCCCCAGGGCGTCAGCATTCCTGAAATATTCAAACTCTATAACAGCCATAAGCTCATGAAAACGCATTGGGTGGACAAGGGGATGTACAAGGAAAATTTACTTCCCTCCGGTTCCGGTGCTGATCAGTGTATCTCTTGTGGAATTTGTGAGGGACATTGCCCGCAGTCGCTGGATATCCCAGTTTTACTGAAGAAAGTACATGGGGAATTTACGGCGGAAACGAAGGGTAATTGGAGCTGATTATATAATATTGGCGCATGGCTTTCTTAATAATTCTTCTATTTCCTCAGCAGGCATGGGCTGGTAGAAATAATAACCCTGAACCTCGTTGCACATGTTCTGACTTAAAAATCTTACTTGTTTCTCGGTCTCCACCCCTTCGGCAATAACCTCCAGGTCTAGATTTTTAGCCAGATTTATAATCACTTTGGTGATTGCTCTGTCTTTTTCATCTTTTTCAATACCATGAACAAAATGCATATCCATTTTCAATCGATCGATCGGTAAATTTTTGAGCCTGTTTAAAGAGGAGTATTCTGTGCCAAAGTCGTCGATAGAGATAGTAATGCCTAATTTCTTAAAATTGTTTAAAACCTGAACAATATTATTTGCTTCATTTATCGCAGAACCTTCTGTGATTTCCAATTCCAGATACTCGGGTTTGAGTTCGGTTTCTTGAAGGACATTTGCGATCTGCCCAACAATATTCGGGTCACGAAGTTGATTTACCGAAATATTAACGGACATTCGTACCGGAGGATATCCTTTATCCTGCCAGATTTTATTTTGCCGGCAAGCTGTTTTAAGCACCCATTCTCCGATCGTGTTAATGATCCCACTTTGCTCGGCGATCGGAATGAATACTGCCGGGGATATCATTCCTAACTCCGGATGCTTCCATCTTAACAAAGCTTCCATTCCGATGATGTTTGCTTCCGGAAGATGGACCTGAGGCTGGTAATACACCGACAATTCTTTGCGTTCTAAAGCTCGGAATAGACTGTTTGTCAGGATCAGATTATTTCGGACATCCTCTTTCATCTCTGAAGAACAGAGGGCGTACTGGTTCTTCCCTTTTTCTTTGGCTTTATACATTGCAATATCTGAGTTTTGAATCAACGTTTCCGTATCTTGTCCATCGATTGGATATAGTGCAATCCCTGCACTTGCTGTAACAAAGAATTCCTGACCCCTTAATACCGCCGGTTCTTTGAATAGACCTATTATTTTATCGGCAATTATCCGAACATCTTGATAGTCGGAAATATTATTCAGCAAGATCAGAAATTCATCGCCGCCAAAACGGGATACCGTATCGGCTTTGCGGATACATTCCACTAATTTTCGCCCGACTTCAGTGATCAGTTCGTCTCCGCCTTCATGGCCCAAAGTATCATTAACCGTTTTAAAAGAATCAAGATCCAGGAAAATTACCGCGAACATTTTTTGAATCCGACTGGATTGGTGGATCGCTTGCGTAACCCTGTCCCCGAACAACACCCGGTTGGGCAGCTTCGTTAAATGATCATAGTAGGCCAATTGTTCAATTTCTCTTTCCGCCTGAACTTTCGTCAAAGCGTCTCCCAAAATATTCGCAATGACCTTTAGTAAATCAATCTGGTCTTCACGCCATTTCTTCATGGTTCTGAGAGACTCAATCCCGAATAAGCCGACGACCTGCTCATTTTCGGCAATGGGGACGCAAATGACTGATTGTGTATGAATAATTTTGCCCTCTAACATTTGATTTATAAGGTTTGAGTCTCCCCCTCCCGGGCATTCTATAGCTTCTCTGTAAACACGATCATGCCGGTGCCAGGCAAACGCAGGGCTAACGCGATGTTGCTCCCGGTCCAATAAATAAATCCAGGTTCGGTCCATCTCAAAAAAACGTCCGCATTCCTCAAGCGCCTGATTGATTTTGTGCTCTAAATTCATTTGATTTGCTGTGATAAAATCCGAAGAAATTTTTGAGATTAATTTTTGCAGCTTCATCTGCTCTGCATTTTCTTTCAGTCTGCGAATATACAATTTATTGACATAGAAAGCCAACCAAAGAAAGACAATGAATAAAAAGATTCTTGCAAAATAGTCATCAGCATTTATCTCAACTTTAACATCTGGTGCTAGGATCCAGGTTAGAATCTGGGTAGATATGATAGAAATTCCCAATGCAATTAAGATAATGCGTTTATTGAACACCAGGGCAATAATTATAAAAATAATAGGAAACGCCCAAATTGTGATACTCCCGGTTTGAATAAACCTTAAAGTGAAAATTGGAATGGCGAGAACACAAATCACAAAATAAGTAATATCTTTTTTATTTTCCGCGATAGGCATCCACTTCACGAACAAAATGACAAGTCCTAAAAAAAGGATAGCGATACTTGTCAATATGACAGGCGTTAAATCGTGAGGCATGTTAGAAAGAAAAAAGGAAGCAAAATTAACAAGACTGCACGCGAACAAAGCAAAGGCTAAATAACTGATAATATTCCCGCGGGTTGATTCATTTAAGATGGTCTCTTCAGCACTGATGATCTTTTCCGGCTTCATCAGTCCGTATTTTTTAATTGCGTAGTAAATGACGATGAGCGACATCGAGATAATAAAAGGAGCCAATTGGGGAAGCGGCATTTTCCAAAAAGTGCTGGCGACAATATCCGTAAAGGATGCAAAGATTAAAGTCGCAATAATCCAAGATAGGATGAGCCTTGCCTTTTCCTTACTGCTCTGGGAAGAGGCTTTTCTCCCCCATAACCAAATCATTCCTGCGGAAACGATGCAAAAAAGAATATAATAATAATTAAAAAAAGAATGAAAACCGCTATTCGGAACATTAATCCAACCATTGACTGTATGGATTAATTTATACTTCGATTCCGCAGAACTGGAGACCCCATAAATATAAATGGTCAGGACTGAGGGAAAATAAAGCAAAAGATATAGCCACCATTTGTTTAGCAAACCTTTTTTCTCGGTCAGAATGATACTGAAATGCAGCAAGATACTGAAAAACGATCCCCAGCCAATAACTGAGATCCTACGCCAGATTAAGCTAAGTTCTTGATTCTGGGCGGAAACACAAATAGAGAATCCGAAAGCCCATATACTCAAGGAAATACATAGCGCAAAAAAAGCTTTGTTCAATCCGGCTTTCCGGTCGAGATAAAGTGTATAAGCCCCAAGAAAGCTACTCATTACACAAGAAAAGAAAAATAGTACTGAAAATAAGTATGATGGTTCCATATGTCCTTTCCCTGATGTAAAATACTGCTAAGACCAGATTACATCATTTTTATAGAGTAATAATTGGCTTATTAAAAATTCTACCAAATAATTCTACTATTGAACTGCATTTTCCTCCATCATTTTTCAAAAATAATCAAAATTTTACAGGATTGCCTTATAATGCAAATGAATTTATTTACTGTCTGGTTTATTCATTGAATGGATTGAGTCAAAAATTGCAAAAATAATTGTAAGCTGGCTAAAAGATCTGTAAAATAAAAATAAAAAGGGAGTGACAGGCATGTTAATCGTTACGACCGAAAATATTAAAGGTTACAAAGTAACCGATGTTAAAGGCCAGGTGTTCGGCCTCGTTGTTCGCAGCCGGGGATTGGGCGGGAATATCATAGCTGGGCTGCGCAGTCTTATCGGCGGGGAAATCCATGAATATACCGCCCTGCTTGAAGATACCCGTAAACAGGCGATAGACCGTATGGTCAAGAATGCCCAGGCGATGGGAGCAAACGCTGTGGTGATGATGAGGTTTGATTCCAGTGAAATTGGACAGACCATGAGTGAGATTGTAGCCTTTGGAACCGCGGTTGTGGCGGAGAAAGAAGCTTAAGATGAGAATAACGGCTGAAATCTATATATTACTCGAAGTGGGGATATTTCTTATTATTGCCTTTTGTTCATGGTTTATTTGGGATAAACGATATCGAAAAAACCAGGGAAACGATATACCAAAAGGATATATGCCTACGGATGAGGTTTTTATCGACCCAGTTAACGGTAAAAAACTTAAAGTCTATTATGAACCGGAAACCGGCAATAGATTTTACAAAGAAGTTAAAGAAAAACAATGATACCTACCTTAACCAGCCTGCGCTGGTTTTTTTGTTTGCCGGGTAACCGAAAACCAGCTGCGAAATAGATGAGCTTTGTAATGTCTTGGCAGTCAGTTCCAAAAAAGGAATGGAGAGAGTTATGGAGAATAATAATCACCCAAGAAAAATTTGGAGGTTGCGATATGGAATTTATCAATACCAATTTCCAGAAAAAAGAAAAGAATAGAATTTGCATCAGGTAAGAAAGTTTTGAAAAAAAGGAGAACATAGTGGAAGATATCGGGATAAAAGATGGATTCGCTAACATGAATTTCTGGAAAGTTACTGAAATGCTAGCTAAATCATTTTGGAGTCCGGGGATTGGAATAGACGAAGTGAAGAAAGGCGCACAGAATTCAGCGTTGGTCGTTGGCGCCTTTGATCATGAACAGAATCAGATCGGCTATGCAAGAGTCGTTTCCGATAAGACTAGATTTGCTTACATCATGGATGTGTATGTAGACGAGAATTTTAGAAAAAATGGAATCGGCCAGAAGATGATTGGATATATCCTTTCACATAAAGAATTGGAAGATGTCTACCAGTGGTTACTGACGACAAAAGATGCACATGCGTTTTATGGTAAGTTGGGCTTTAAAAAAATATCCATACCTGAACAGTGGATGCAAATACGCAATGAAAGACCGCGAAGGTAATTGTGATACCTATTAAACAGGAGGGTCAGACATGGCTGATCAATTCGATTACAAAAAAGAATATAAGGATTTGTATCTACCCAAACAAAAGCCTGCCCTGATTGATGTTCCGGCCATGGATTTTATCATGGTGGACGGAGCGGGAGATCCCAATTATTCGGAAGAATACCAGGAGGCCGTGGAAATACTTTATGGGCTGAGTTATACCATTAAAATGAGCAAAAAGAGCGGAAAACAACCGGCAGGATATTTTGAATATGTCGTGCCGCCTCTGGAAGGGTTGTGGTGGTTTAAAGACGGAGACTTTAACGGCATAAATAACATGGATAAATCAAAATTCCAATGGACCTCGATGATTCGTCAGCCTGAATTTGTCACGAAAGATGTTTTCGCCTGGGCGGTTACCGAGCTAAAGAAGAAAAAGCCCAGACTTGATCCGGCAAAAGCCCGCTTGGAGCGGTTCACGGAAGGACTGTGCGTGCAAATGCTGCACATCGGTTCCTATGACAGTGAACCCGCTACGGTTGCGCAAATGGAGCGGTTCTTAGCGCAGAATGGATACACCAATGCCATATCCGACCACTTACCTTCCGGTCAGATCCGGCATCATCATGAGATTTATTTGGGAGATCCGCGGAAGACGGCACCCGAAAAGCTTAAGACAGTCGTGAGACATCCGGTTAAAAAGGCGGAGCAAGGGTAAAACATTTCTTCATTTGATTAGCGAATGTCTCTTCTGCGAAAGCAGGCAGGAATCCTACCAAGAAAATGATCAGTATCAATGGATGCAATAGGATTTTATGAAGAATGAGGCAGGCATTTTTCATTCGTCTTCAAATTTTTCCTTCATTGGATATGACAACATATCTGCCAGTGAAACCTCCGGATGATGATACCGCTTTCTGCCTGCTGTTCCGCTTCTAAATTGTATAGCAGCTTTAGGACACCATTGAAGGCAGGCAAAGCATTGTTCACATTGATGTAACCATACCGGCCCATTGACTGACATTTTTACATTGCCAACAGGGCATATTTTTGCGCATGTACCGCACCGAACACACTGCTCGTCATAGTGGAAGCCAGCATCCATCAATTGAACACTTTCCATGTATGACAAATCACACTTACCGCTATATCCGCTGATTTTCAGCCAGACCGGCTTCTGAAGAAGTTCTCTCAAATTGAAGAAATCAACAAACTGTTCAAGCCTTCGATACTCAATCTCTATGTAGCCACTTTTCTGAGCACATATGGCGTCATAGATAGTTTGAAGTTTTTGATCGGCCTCAGAAAGCATTTTCCGTTGCTGTTCGTCGGGCAGCTCCCGCAAGACAAAAGGTTGAAAGAGGCCGTTAATACCCGGTAACGGAGCGATATAGTTGTAAGGCATTTTAACACCGAATCCGCAGGATAGCTTTCCGCCTCTAGCGGAGAATAGCTTCGAAAGATATTCAAGCGCGATGCAGGGACTGTCACCATAGGTGCATATGGCAAAAACGTACTTTGAATTCAGATTTGAAAGCCTATCAACGAACCGCTTTACAATATAAGGCACACGGTGATTGTATACAGGAAATACAATGCCCACGAAGTCTGCCGCGAGAACTATTTCATCTTCGTTGACAGCATCTTTTATTGAAAGCAAATCCGCATGGGTCAGCTTGGCTAGTTTTCTGGCAATATACATTGAATTTCCGGTACCGGAAAAGTAATAAATTGATGCTGTCATCAATGCATCCCCTGTCCATCATATCTTTTAGAACCTTCTCCGTATAGTCCCTACGTAGATAATAAAGGACGGATGAAAGATTCCATTGTTACAATCTGAAGAAAATCATAAATCATATAAAAAAACAAAAGGCTATAAAGCCTTTACCTTGTTATCAATGATCTTTATCTTTAAACTGTTGTTAGTCAATTCATCTCTCATTTCTTTGATAGCTTGCCAGGTCATTTCTTGTTTTTCAGCAAGTTCATCCTGTTTCTTAGCAAGTCCATCTTGTTTGTCATTCAGCAGTTTCATTTCTGTACGTATCGCCTTTTCCATGGAGTTTAGCTTTTCCAGAATGATATCCGAGTTATCCATTCGTGTATCCTCCTTTCATGACCTATCATATCATCAGGTAAATAATTCTACAAGACATATCTCTACCATATATAGACAATTAACATCGTTCCCAAAAGGAATCGATAGATTCATAAAGAATGATACTTAAATTCCGCTGCTATGCCGTTTTGAAAGGCAGCAAAGCAGATTTGGCGAAGGTCACACACAGCGATTTAGGTACATGCGCTGATGATGAAGGGTTGTCCGCGGAATGAATACAGCTTTTTTGGGAGAAAATGAAGAAAAAACAAAAGGAGAACCATCATGACAGAAGCAATCATTCCGCAGCCGACTTTCCCTGCTCAACATCAGGATTTCCAGCCCGGACTGGAAGCATTGATGAACCCGAGTCCTGCCTTTGAAGATCCCAACTATCAGCCGGGAGGCAAACTCCGGGGGAAAGTTGCCCTGATTAGCGGAGGGGACAGCGGGATCGGCAGAGCCGTTGCGATTCTCTATGCCAAAGAGGGCGCCGACCTGGCGATTATCTATTTCAATGAACATCAGGATGCTGAAATGACCAAGGAAAGAATAGAACAGCTCGGCCGTCGCTGCCTGTTGATCGCAGGGGATGTCGGCGACGAGATGTTCTGCAATCAAGCCGTCCGGGAAACGATCCAAGCTTTTGGTCATCTGGATATTCTGGTCAATAATGCCGGGGAGCAGCATCCCCAGAACTCCGTTCTGGATATCACTGCCGAACAGCTGGAGAGGACATTCAGGACAAACATCTTCGCCATGTTTTATTTGGCCCGCGCCGCACTGCCTCATCTCCAAAAAGGCGCTGCGATTATCAATACCGCTTCGATTACCGCCTATCAAGGGGAAGTCCGTTTAATAGATTACGCCTCTTCGAAAGGTGCAGTCGTATCTTTTACGCGGTCCCTGTCCGAATCTTTAGCCAAACAGGGTATTAGGGTCAACGGCGTGGCCCCCGGCCCGATCTGGACTCCGCTTATTCCCGCTTCTTTCAGCGCTGAGGAAGTTCATACGTTCGGCAGCACCAACCCGATGCAGCGTGCCGGCCAGCCAGTGGAGCTTGCTCCTGCCTACCTTTTTCTGGCCAGTACGGATTCCGCCTATATGTCAGGGCAAATCCTGCATATCAACGGTGGGACGATCATCAATAATTAGAAGAAGCGAGGTCTATAGGCCTGTTCGCTTTGCAAAACAGTAAGATCAAGCGTTTTTTCACCGTCTTTTTGGCCATAGAGATCGTCTGTTTCTTTGTGGAGTTATGGCAACCATTGATAGCGGTGAGCTTGTCTTTGGCGCTTTTACCGTTTTGCTTAATTTTAAATATATTTAACTATCTTTTATTTTATCCTTTGCTTGTGCTATACTACATAACAAGGGAGATGGTCAAATGGATAAACTTGACATTATCCTAGAGAAACTCAATTCATTAGAACGCATTGAGTCTGACATAACAGCGTTAAAAAGAGACAACAAGGAAATTCATCGAAAGCTAGATACGATAATTCAAGTAACAGTAAAAAATACGGAAGACATAACAGAACTAAAGGCTTTATAATTAAAGTCTTTTTCTTTTAGTCAGATAGACGATAAAGTCATCCTAAGACACTCAATTTTATTATCAATCCCTTATTGCATAGGGGCCTGGAAATTTTGAGATTGCTGCTGTTGTACGGCTTGTCTTCCCTTTTCCATGGACGCCGAGTCCTTTGGACTAATGATGGCTAGCAACTGTTCTAATTCTCCGACGTGTTGTCTTTCTTCATCAGCAATATGATGGAGAATCTTTTTTGCTCTCTCATCATTGGTTGCCATAGCATGAGATTCATAGCCGATAATTGCTTCGTACTCCCCTGCAATATCAACCCGAAGGGCCTGAGCCAACTCCTCATTGGACATCTGCTTAGGGACATTCGCTACAAAGGGGTTTCCAAGTAAGGCCATAAGATCATATCCTTTCTATGAAATGAGTTTATCTTATAGTCTGCCTGTTTATGAAAGCAGTAATCAGGTATTTATTGGTAACGATTGCAGCAGCAAAGATTACGGTTGACTTCAATTATATTATATGGAGGAATCATCATGCTCTATGAAATCCATGTAAGGAGGCAGAATAATGGAATCCAGCGGCCTAAACCAATATATACGCGATATTGAATTAGACAGGGAGCGTGTCCCCTCCTTTGCGGAATACCCCTTTGATTTACCTGCCATCAAGAACTTAGACAGGTTGTCTTTTCACCCCAAAGTAACGTTCATAGTAGGTGAAAATGGTTCAGGGAAATCAACGATTTTAGAATCAATCGCGGTTGCATTTGGTTTTAATGCGGAAGGCGGAACAAAAAATTTTAATTTCACTTCCAGAGCGACGCATTCAGACTTGAATCAATATATTAAAATTATTAAAGGGGCTAAAAGACCCAAAGATGGTTTCTTCTTCAGAGCAGAGAGCTTTTATAATTTTGCCTCCAATGTTGAAGATTTAATGTTGGAAGGGGTTTATGGCGGAAGGTCACTGCATGAACAGTCGCATGGCGAGTCGTTTTTTGCGGTTTTATCCCCTTCACGGCAAATGTCGATGCTGACTAGGATGCATGAATTGATCAACGAAGGGTCTCAGTTTATCATTGCCACGCATTCCCCGATCATCATGGCCTACCCGGGTGCCTTGATCTATCAGATTCGTGACGGATTTGAGCAGGTACGCTATGAAGAGACGGAGCACTATCAAATCACGCGTTCTTTCTTAAATAACACGAAAAAAATGCTGGATATTTTATTAGAATAAACAGTCAGTTTTTCGGGATTTCTTTTCTTCTGATTAGATTGAATTTCAACTTTATAAAAAGGAATAGAAACCTAGGTATAGAAATATTAAACATTAATGTATGGATTAATAAAATTAGGATGAGTTGGGGGAGGCACACGTTGAAAAAACAGATTAATAAATTGTTTTGTCTCGGATTAATTCTGGTGATGCTTCCTGTTATGTCATCCTGCGCTCAAAAGTCTCAGGGCAAGACCACCGCCAATAACATGTTCACCGGCAACCAAACGCAAGGCACGGAGATTACCGATCCGGCGGAGTTGGAGAAGCTCTGGCAGGAATATATTTATGATGCGATTTATACCATCGGCAATACCTGGGAGTTTCATTCCGCCCAGGAAATTGACCCGGATGCCGTGGCTCAATTTTGCTGGCTAAAATATCAGGAAGAAAACGGCACGGCGAATCTCAAGACAGAGAGCAAGGAGAGCATGCTCCTTCTCTTTCCGCTGACTGACGCGCTGAAGTATGCCGACCGCTACTTTAACCTAACGACCCTGGATGTGAGCAAAATACCGGATCATGATTATAAACCGGAAAAACAAGTCTTCACCTTCCCGGAGAATTTGCAGAAACCCAAACCCGGTTATGCTGAAGTGAATGGCTGGGGTATTGAACTGGATAAAGCAGTCAGGAACCGTGACGGTACCCTCACCGTCACGCTGGAACACAATTATAGTTCCACAAACCACTTCGTTGACAGCAGGCAGACCTTTACGTTAAAAACACGCGCCGACGGCAGCCTCTACTTTGTTGACGGCCGCAGAGAGTATATCAATAATCATCAGGTAGCATTGACCGGCAACGTTAAAGAGTTTCAGGAGATCGAAGGTTTTACCGGCGATTTGCAAGAATTGACGATGGTTGGAGAGACCGAAGGAAAAATGCTCCTTGCCTATACCCCGTATAATAAGGATCAAAGCTCTGCACTGATGGTGCTTGACCCTGACGAGATGAAGATTGAGAAGAGCGTAAAGCTAAGCGGCAGCATTGCAAATACGGATGTTAAATACACAGGCGGTAAATGGTTCGTTCGCTTCAACGATAAAGTGATGCTTTATAGCCGTGATTTGGAATTGCTTCGGGAGATCCCCTTGCCCGCCACGATTACAGCCAAAATCAATCGGGAAGTAAAATATGATCAGGACGGCATGCCGGACATATATTTCGGCGGTTATGATCTATCAGCCGACTTGAAGCGGATTGTCTACACGGATGAAATAGGCGTCAAACTTGTCACACTCGGAGATGGAAAGGAAAGACTCCTCGCGAAAACTACTAAGCCTAATCCATCCGAGCCGTCCCGAGGCGCGCCCGTTACCCCTTCTTATCACTTTTCCCCCAGATTCGTCGACGATGACCGGAAAGTCATCACCACGCTGACCGGTTATGAATGTACGCGGGGTTTTACGTTCTGCGATCTGGATAAAGGGACAAACACAACAGTTGATATTGTTACCGAAGGATCCCCGACCACCGGCAGCATCCATTTTGATACCGGGCTTTTGTTCGTTAATGAGTATGGGCATGACGCAAGTGCTGGGGATTCCCAACAGGCGGATGGCTATCGAACCCTGTACCTTGACTTTCATACCGGAAAAGTAACGGAAATAAAGCTTGCCCAACCGGGGGATACCGGCTACATCCGATCGGATTACCAAAGTTATCTCGGGCAGGATTTTGCTGTGTTTGTCACCAGTAAACAGACGGGTACGGACAGTGTCAACGCCATACATTTTTTGAACCGGATCAGGCTGGAGACCCTGAAGCCCGAACAGCAGATTGTTTCCGTCACGGCGACAGATCCCCATATCCTGGGAGTCTTGGGCGACGGGCGGATCGTTTTCTGGTATCAATTCAATCCGGCGGAAAAAGGGATTTGCGTTACTTCCTCCTCAAAGGAAAACCGACAATGATCATAAGTGTAAGCAGGCGAACAGATATCCCGGCATTTTATGCAAAGTGGTTTTACCATCGCCTAAAGGAAAAGTCTGTTCTTGTCCGTAACCCGATGAATATTCACCTAATCAGTAAAATTAACCTTTCGCCGGATGTCGTTGACGGTATCGTTTTCTGGACGAAAAACCCGGCGCCGATGCTTGAACGGTTGGACGAGCTGAGAGCCTACACCTATTATTTTCAGTTCACCCTTAATCCCTACGGAAAAGATATTGAACCAAACGTACCGTCAAAAAATGATATCGTGATTCCAACATTTCAAAAACTGTCTGAAAGAATTGGCAAGGACAAGGTGATTTGGCGGTACGACCCGATTCTGTTCAATGCGGATTATACAACGGCGTATCATCTTACGTTTTTTAAGTCGCTTGCAGCAAAGCTCGCCGGTTATACGGAAAAATGCACGGTCAGTTTTTTGAATTTTTACCAAAAGACGGAGCGGAACCTTCGGACATGCAATATCATTCAACCGACATCCGATCAGAAAATAGAATTAATGCAGCGGTTCGCAGAGACCGCAAAACAGTTCGGAATGGATATGGATACCTGTGCAGAGGATATTGACTGCGGAAAATTTGGCATCCGTCAGGCCCATTGTATTGATAAAGAGCGCTTTAAACGTTTAGGCGGATATCATCTGAACGTTGAAAAAGACAAAAACCAGCGGCCGCAATGCGGTTGTGTTACAAGCGTTGACATCGGGGCTTATAATACCTGTAAAAACGGATGCCTGTACTGCTATGCGAATTTCAGCCTGAACGCTGTTCAGAAAAATGATGCTGCGCATCATCCGGAATCCCCATTGCTGTTTGGCAGTGTCGGTGAAAATGATGCGGTAAAGACCCGTGATCTTAAATCGTACCGCAATTGTCAGTTTGAATTGTTTTAGGGCGGTGCTTCACAATCGCAAAAGAAGTCAAGAAAAAAATAAGCATTTTTGTTATCCTTTGAACTGGCAGGTGAGAACATGGAAAACTGGGAAAAAATTAAGGCAGTACAGCGGATGCAGGAGTATATCGATGAACATTTGACCGAACCCATTACTCTGCATTCTCTGGCCCGGGCGGCGGGGTATTCACCTTGGCATTCAGCTAGAATGTTTAAGGATCTGATCGGAAAAGCACCGTTTGAATACATCCGGGCTTTGAGGTTATCCCAGGCAGCTGTTACACTGAAGGACAGGGAACGGAAAATCATTGATGTTGCTTTCGACTTCGTCTTTGATTCCCATGAAGGATTCACCCGGGCCTTTTCCAAAGAATTCGGAATTACGCCGAAAACGTACAGCCAAAACAAAGAAACGACATCTCTTAAACTTTTCATACCTGGCTATGTCCGTGATTATTACCTGACGAAACAAAAAGGAGAGAGTAATATGTCTGATCATTCTCAGTCAAACACGGTCTTTGTACAAGTGGTGGAACGTTCCGCTCGGAAACTGATCTTCAAAAGCGGCTTAAAAGCGACCCATTATTTTGAATACTGCGAAGAAGTAGGGTGCGCTGTCTGGGAACAGCTCTCCGCAATTAAAGAAGCCATCTATGAACCCATTGGGATGTGGCTGCCGGACAATTTACGCCGGCCGGATACGTCGCTTTATGCCCAAGGGGTTGAGGTTCCGGCGGATTATACGGGGGAAATTCCGGATGGTTACGAGAGCATGAACCTGTCGCCGTGCAAGATGATGGTTTTTCAGGGTCAGCCTTTTGATGATTCGAAATTTGGCGAGGCGATCGAAGAATTATGGGAAGTCATGAAAAGTTACAATCCGGAAATCTATGGTTTTCAGTGGGCGGACGAGGACGGCCCGCGATTCCAGCTGGCGCCCATGGGCTACAGAGGGTATATCGAGGCCAGGCCAGTCAGAGAATTGAAAAAATAGGTTTCACAGGTATTTTATGAACAGCAAACAGTTAAAATTTGAAAATCCCGCAAGACTGGACGAGTTAAAACCGTTTGAAACCTTGCAAAAAATCGGGTTGGAGGAAGGCTACTTTGTGTGCGATATCGGAGCCGGTACCGGAATTTTTACTTTGCCGGCTGCCAGAATCACCAAAAACAAAGTTTATGCGCTTGATATTAATGAGGAAATGCTGGCAATTATCCGGGGGAAAATAGAAACTGAAAGCATCAGCAATGTCGAGCTCATGAAAGTCAAAGATGACCATTTACCCCTCCACGACAATGTAATTGACATTGCCCTGATGGTCACGGTTCTTCATGAAATAGAAGATAAAGCAAGCTTTCTAAAAGAAGTTAAAAGAATCCTGAAAAAAGGCGGTAAGATCTCAAAAAATGACTCATACCCGTCCATATCAGGCATATAGCACCAGCGGTAATTTCTACTTTTCCCCGCCGTTCGGCGATATTTTTAATAAAATCATAACCGCTGGGATAGTGGTTGAACACCAATAATTCTGCCTGCGGCTTCTGCGGCTGCGCTTGTGCGTCAGTGGAATCGCGGCTGCAGGACAGGTAAGTAAAATAAAGGTCTTCCGTCGGGTTGTTGACCATAAACTCAATGATCCATTCGGTGTCTGCTTTAAGAATTTTACCGGGATCAGGCACCAGATTGTCAAGCATCTCAACTCCGCCCAAACAGCCTTACCGTTTTCCGAATATCCTTCCTCTGCAGGATCACTATCGAGTTCTTGGAAATAATACCCTTTGATATGAGCTTTCCATTTATCTTTACCGTCTGTGGTTTTACCCTTTTCCAGCCCGGTTATTTTGTAAATTATCATACCATGAGTGTCAAACCCGCGAAAAAGACATATTTTCCATCCTTAAATTGCGGCCCGTACCAACTCAGCGTATAACGCACATCTACCTTTTCTCAAGGCCCTTGGTTTTGATACCCCAGACAGTCCGACCTTTATTCTTTTCCGGGTAGTCAATGGGGAGGCCCATTTCTGGACCTGGGGGGACAATCTTAAGGAAGCGGACATACCGAGAATCAAATTCTAGACCGTTATACCTTAAGCGCATGTCAAGGCCACCCCAGAGATAATCTGCAGTTCATCATGATGGGTACTATTTGATACGACAAGGAGCGAATTGGGAGAGTTGGTCTACCAATTTAAATATCAACATAATTATGGTAAACTTAAGGAAATAATGAAATTAGTTATTCCTTTCCTGGATACTTGGAGTGTGATTAAGTCAGTAAATGCGATTTTACCGGTACCCTCTTCAAAAAAAATATTAATCATATTTATGTTCTGGCAATGACAAAAACCAAGGGGTGAATTCCGTGAAAATTTTTATAGGCGGGCCTAGAGCCCTGAAGGTTATCGATAGAAATGTTGATGAAGGGCTCAAAAAAATAATGAAACAGAATGACACCGTCTTGGTTGGTGATGCAAATGGTATGGATCGAGCAATCCAACAGTTTTTTTTCGAACATCGCTACAGAGATGTATTTGTTTATGCCAGTCAGGGTAAAGCCAGAAATAACGTAGGAGATTGGCCGATTCAAGGCGTTAAGGTCCCAGATAAAGTCAAAGGTTTCGACTTTTATGCAGCTAAAGATAAGACAATGGCCGAAAATGCCGATTATGGATTTATGATATGGAATGGAAAAAGTAAAGGGACCTTAAACAACATTATCAATCTTACGAAGCAGAATAAAAAGGTTTTACTTTATTATACTCCGCACAAAAAATTTTATATGATCAGTGAAATCACTGCGGTTGAGAAATTGGCAGCTGCTTGCGGGGAAGAAATAAACCGATTATTCTTAAGTCTGTCATCCAAGAAGAGCGAAGTTATCACGGATACAGCCTTGGAGCAAATGACACTCTATAATGGATAGATACCCCCGTTGTCAAAGCTACGGTCGGGAACCATCATAATTATGCCTTGAAACCAGGCATGCTCTCAGGACAGCTTATCCGGAGTATTTTATAAAATCAGCGCAAAGAATCCTAGTAAATCTGAGAGGAGAACAGGGATTGGCAAAGAGACTATGGGTTGTTATTTTGACGCTGGCGCTGGTGCTGGTGTGTTGGCAGGCGCCGACGGCCTGGGCCGACGCAAGCCCGGTGGTGAGCGCCGACAAGTCCGTCAGTATTGCCGGTCAATCCGCCACCATTAAGGCGGTGCGCGCCGATCTGAATGATCCCAATATCCGTGTGCTTTCTGTGCCGGCAGGCAAAGTCGGCGATGTTAAGCCCTTCGAGCAGATCATCGGCAGCATAGACCAAAACAAGTATGAGGTGTTGGCGGCAGTCAACGGCGCGTTCTTTGAGGCCTACAATGAAGGCAAGAAGCCCATAAATGGAACGTTGGTACATAACGGGGCGACGATGCACTATGAAACCAGCAGCATGATCGGTTTCGGCAGCGCCGGCGAAGCGCAGCTCGACAGGGTGGCTTTCAGGCAGTACGTTTATGTTGACGTTGCCGGCGGCAATTATCTCTATAAACAACTCTTTTACTTGCGTAACTGGAACGTCATCAGGCCAGCCGGCTACACGGGTTATCGCGAGGCGATCATCACCCCGGATTACGGTACGGAAACCGGGGACACAGATATGGTCTGTGTGGTGGTACGCAATGTTAAAGATGTGACGGGTAGCGTTTATACAGCGGGCGGTGCGAAAGTTCTGCAGAAAGGTACGGTTACAGCTATCAGCCAGGGCAATACGGCCATTCCGGCTGATGGATTTTTATTGCTGATGCCGACTAGCAGTGCCTACCGCCAGCTATTCCATGTTGGATCGACGATTGATTTTGTGCGGCAAGTATGGAATAGCCGCACCAATACGGATGATACGGCCGACTGGATCAATTTGACCAACATCACCGGCTGCGGCCCGAGCCTCGTCTTGGATGGACAGGTGACTGCCGATCCGGCCGGCGAGGGCTGGAACGACCCGAAACTCACCACGGCTGCCGGCAATCGTTCGTTCATCGGGCTGACGGCCGACAAACAATTGGTTTTCGGTACCACGCCGGGTCTTACGATCAAAAATCTGGCCCAGGTTGCCCGAGCGTATAACCTGACAGACGCCATGAATTTAGACGGCGGCGCCTCCAGCGCCCTGTGGCTGGGCGGCAGGACCATAACGCCCGCCGGGCGGGAGCTTTCCAATATCATCGCCGTTGTACGGCTGAAAGTTTCCGAGCCGGCCATGCCGGCGAGTGGAATCACTGCGGACAGAACTATTAACGGGGGCAGTACGCCGGCTACCTCGGTAAAAGTGTCCCAAGAAGGATGGCTAAAGGCTGATTCAGTGGTTGTCGTCCCCGGAGAAAACAACCATTTGATCGACGCCCTGGCAGCAGCACCCTTGGCCGGCCAGGAGCAGGCACCGATCCTTATGGTGGAAGGCGGCGTCCCGACAGCCGAAGTGATTGGTGAGATAAAAAGGCTGGGAGCAAAAAGAGCCTACTGCATCGGCTTTCAAGCGGATGTCGTGTCGGAGAAATTGAAGGCAGCCATCCCCGGTCTCGAAGCAAAAGTGTTACAGGGGAAAGGGCGCGCGGAAACCGCGAACCTGGTAGGAGACGAAATTGCTGATCCACATGGGATATTCCTTGTAGGTTTTGATGCTCTGGCTGACGCCGTGAGCGCCGGGCCCTACGCGGCGGCCAACGGGTGGCTTATCCGCATAGCAGACGGAGCCGGCGTCTATCATCCCGAAGCTTGGAGTTTACTCAAGGCCGGACTAGACGCCAACAATTTGGTTATCTTGGGCGGCACATCCAGAGTCCAGGATACAGAGGGATTCCGCCGTATGTCCGGCCAGGATCGCTACGTAACCAACCGGGATTTTAACGAGAAGATGGGGCTTAAGACCAGCAAGGTTTACTTTGCTGACGGCTACGCTTTGGCCGGGGCCCTGATGGTTGCACCGCTGGCTGCTCAGGACAATTGCCCGGTTGTCCTGGCGGAAAAAAATGATCCGAACCAAGCCAGGTTTCCCGCCGGAGTCACCAACGACGCAACCGTTATCGGTATCGGCCCGCCTGCCCGTTAACCTGGGAGATCGCTGATCATGCATATCAATAAAAAAACGAGTTCCTACATTTTTCATTAGGAACTCGTTTTTACTCACTTAAGGTTTGACTGTATGAAATTAGCATCATTTTTCATCACGCCCCTTTTTAGGAGATTTTTTTGAGGACATTCTTTGGCTCAGAAGCTTTTAAAGATTCAAGCCCAACTGATTCAAGAATTTCTTCAATGATATTAATTTGTTTCTTGTTCAAACGCACACCTCCCCTCGTAAAACTAAATAATACCATGAAATAAAAGATTTGGCAATAAAAATTTTATATTGAATATAATATCATCAATCTTAGCATCATAAAAATAGGGGATGGTGAGCTCGGTTCATCATCCCTAAATAATAGAATTAAGCCATTCTGATATCATGGAGGTCTGTTATGTCCGAGATTTATCTTGCAGGCGGATGTTTTTGGGGTATGGAAAAATATATTGCGTCTATTCGCGGGGTCCGTACCACGCAAGTGGGCTATGCCAATGGCAAGACCGCGAACCCGACCTATGAGGATGTGTGTCAGCGTGGCAGCGGACATGCCGAGACGGTCTATGTAGACTATGATCCGGAGATTGTGCCGCTGGAATTCTTGCTGGAATTATATTATCAGGCGATTGATCCGGTCTCACTTAACCGGCAGGGCGGCGACAAGGGGACGCAATACCGTACCGGGATTTATTTTGCGGATATTAATGATCTGCCGGTGATAGAACGGTCCCTGGCCAAGCTGCAAAAAAACTACGATAAACCTGTCGTGATCGAGGTAAAAGCAATCGAGAACTTCTGTCCGGCGGAAGCGTACCACCAAAAATATCTGGACAAAAACCCGGATGGCTATTGTCACATCGGCAAGGATCAATTCACGAAGGTGGCAGGGGCCATTATCAACCCAGCTGATTATCAGGCGCCGGATCCTGGCAGGCTGCGCCAAACCCTGACCGGAACGCAGTACGAAGTGACGCAGAATAATGCCACCGAGCCGCCGTTTCATAACGCGTTCTGGGACACTTTCCGGCCGGGTATTTATGTGGATATTACGACAGGTGAGCCGCTTTTTGCCTCCTCGGATAAATTTGAATCAGGCTGCGGCTGGCCGAGCTTTACCAGGCCTATCGATCCGAATGTGGTCAGGGAGAAGACCGATACTTCCCATAGCATGCTGCGGACCGAGGTCAGGAGCCGTGCCGGTAATGCCCATCTGGGGCACGTGTTTGCTGATGGGCCAAGGCAATCCGGCGGTCTGAGGTACTGTATCAACAGCGCCTCACTGCGGTTTGTGCCCAAAGAAGATATGGAGCGGGAAGGATACGGAAATTTAATTGGACGCGTGAAGTAATAGATTGCTATGATGAATATCTATCAAGTGATTATCCTCTGCAGTACATTTTACCAGTAATTTCAGAAGGAAATAATACTTGATTCAATCTATAATTCTTCTTGTAGTTTATTTTTGCCTTAAACATTTTTAAATTGGAGGAAGAAGAATGAAGTTTCGAAAAAATTGGCTGAAATTTTTGCTGTCTATTGCACTGGTTATCACAATCACAATTGCCGCAATACCTTTACAAGCTTACGCTGTTCAGGCGGTAGAAAGTAAAAGACTTGCTGGGGATAACAGGACATTAACTGCGATTGAGATCTCGAAGGAAGGATGGCCTTCAGGTTCAAATGCCGTTATCCTGGTTCGTGATAATAATTTTCCGGACGCTTTAGCCGGCGCTGTACTGGCGGCAGCTTATGATGCTCCGATTCTTTTAACGAACAGCAAAACCTTAACGCCCGATACAGCAACTGAACTGGAACGTCTCCAAGCGCAAACGGTCTTTATCCTTGGCGGTACCGGTGCTGTATCTACAGCCATTGAAGAAGGTCTGTCCGCTGAATATACGGTTCATCGTATCGCAGGCGATAATCGTTATGAGACTTCGGCGAATATCGCCAAGTATCTGCAAGAGAATCAAAAACTCAGGACGAATAAGGCTGTCATCGCATATGCCCAGAATTTCCCTGATGCTTTGGCGGTCTCTTCCTGGGCAGCGCAAAACGGAGTGCCCATTTTACTGACAGAAACCAATACGCTGCCTGATGCGACGGCTGATGTGTTAACAGATCTGCAAATATCCGATACGATTATTACCGGCGGGACCAGCGTCATCAGTGCGCAAGTGGAATTCGGACTTCCGAATCCAACCCGTTATGGCGGAAATAATCGATATGAAACAGCGATCAACTTGATCACAGGCCTTGGCCAAGCTACGGATACAATCTTTGTTGCTACAGGGACCAACTTTCCCGATGCTTTAGCAGGTTCCGCGTTAGCAGCCAAGCAGGGGAAAGCTATTCTGCTTGTTGGCAACGGCATTGACCTTTCCGTACAAACCTTTTTAACAGGTAAAGTAGGGCAAATCAATAAAATCTATTCTGTCGGTGGTACCAGTGTTGTGAAACCGCTTGCGTTAAACCAGATATATTCTTGTATTATTCTGGAGCAGCCCGGGGAAGCATTTGCCAACGCTTTGGATGCTATCAAAGTGATGGATCAGGATACAGCTGACCGGTATTTCAGCTATGATCATTTCAATGATTATGATGAGACTGCCGATATAACGATCACAGATGAAGATATTGCCTTGCTTTTTGCAAAACTTGATTACAACATCGTATCTTCAGAAATTAACGGTGATACGGCGACCGTTACGGCAGAAATTAGCAATACCGATTTCGCGGCCGTCCTGGATGCTTATATCGATGCCGTTGTCCGATTTGGGGTTGAACAGGCGTTGCTGCCTGAAGCGGAACAATTGAGTGATGAAGAAGCAGAAAAAGTGATCATGCAACTCTTATTTGACGCCATTGCAAACGAGGACCAGACAACAACGACCACAATTGAAGTGAATCTAGTGAAGAATAATAATAGCTGGACGATTAGCATGAATGATCAATTAGCAGATGCGATCATGGGCGGATTTATCAGTGCTTTTGAACGAATTTAATTGTCTTATTATAAAAGCCGGCTGATCTCCCCGGTATAAAACAGGTTCAATCGATGCAGCGCCCGCGTACAGGCAATATATAAAAGGTTTTGATCATCAGCGCTGTGATAATGCGCCTGATCGGCCTCGCAGATCAGTACGGCGTCAAATTCCAGGCCTTTGGCCAGATAGACCGGGATCAGGAATACGCCGCTTAAATTAAATTGAACATCACCTTTTAGCAGCTGAAGATCGCTTTGGTCCTTGAGCTGCTCAAATAAGGCAAGGGCGTCGTGTTCCGTTTTACAGATTAACCCGATGGATTCGTAACCCATTTCCCGGCAGGTTTTAATTTCCGCAAGCAGGAGAGCAGTCAGAGCCGCCCGGTCCGGCGCCGCAAACACGGCAGGCGCATCTCCCGATCTCCCGAAAGGATGAAGCTTAATGCTTTGGTCAAGAAACCTGGCGCTGTACGCCAAGATCTCCTTGGTGGAGCGGAAGCTTTTGTCCAAAGTCACCAGCGTCGATTTAGGCTTAGCGAATATCTTGCTAATCTGTTCATAGCGGGCTGAATCAACACGTTTCCCTATGGTCTGATGAATATCGCCCAGGATGGTATAATGCGCTTTGGGAAACAGACCGTGAAGTATTTCGAAATGCAGGGGATCATAATCCTGGGCTTCATCGACCACTACCTGCTTGATATCGCGGTAAGCCGTATATCCTTTGGTATGGATATGGAGAAAAGTAAGGGCCAGGGCGTCATCATAAAGCAAACCGTCCTTTTGCAGGTTTTCCCTGGTATAATCCAAAATCTCTTCCATACAATCAGGCAGCTCCAGACCTTCGGCTAAATGATAAAAATAGCTTTTATCGCTGAACAGCTTCCGGTAAAGCTCCTGACAATCCAGCTCGGTAAACTTTCGTATCTTCTTCAGCAAGGCGGCGCTTTCCAGAATGGATAACCGCCGGGCTACTTCTTCCCATTCAAATTCATGCTCGGGCTTGGCCCGAATAAACTTTTCCAACTTTTCCAGACGGCTGGGACGCAGTTCGCGGACGATTTGCAGAATCGATGCTTCCAATTGCTTTAAATGCACACTTAGCAGGAATTCCTGACCGCCCTTCAGGATCTTCGTTTTCAGCAATTGCCGGCTGGCGACGACCTTTCCGTCATAATAAATATCAGTAAACGGCAGCCAGCGATAAGGCAAGTCTCGAATGAAACGTCTTAAAATTTCAGCAAACAGGCCGGAGCCTTTAAAGGCCATGCTGCGTTTGGCGAGCTTCATGTCGTTATAACTAAGCGCTCGGTCATTTTGGCCGGGGGAGAACAGGCCTTCCCAATATTGATTCCTGCTTTGGATAGAACCACTCTGCAAAACTTTGCCGAATATTTCTTCAAAGACCAGCGATTGGACATGCTTTTCGCCCAGCTCAGGCAAAACATTGGCGATGTACTGTTCAAACAAGGCGTTGGGAGAAATAATCACAATCTCATTGGAAGCCAGCTTGGCCGCCAGCCCCTGGTACATCAGATAAGCCGCGCGGTGCAGCGCCACCGAAGTTTTGCCGCTTCCCGCAGCTCCCTGGACCATCAGCAAATCCATTTCCAGATCGCGGATCACCATGTCCTGATCTTTCTGGATGGTTTCAACGATGGTTTTCATTTTAGGGGAAGCATTCCGGGAAAGCAGTTCGCGCAGGAATTCGTCAATGATTTGAATATCGGCATCGAAGAAATATTGCAGTTTGCCATCCTTGATCTCGTATTGGCGTTTTAAATGGACCTCTCCCGTTATTTTACCGCCGGGAGACTCATAGAACGCTTTCCCCGGGCCAAAGCGGTAAAAAACACTGGCGATGGGAGATCTCCAGTCATACACAACCATTTCCTGGGTTAGGCCGTTTTGCAGCGAAGACCGCCCGATATAAATATTCTCAAAGGCTTCCTCGCCCTCGAACTGAAAATCGATCCGCGCAAAGTAGGGGGAATAGAGCAATCTTTTTAAAGCCAGGATCTTAGCGGCATTACGTTCAGAATCCGACACCCGTTCCAACACTGGATTGGCGTACTGACTCGACTCGACAAGCTCATGAAAATTCTCCATATTCCAAAGACCGGAGACGGAGCGGGAAGTATCTTCCCACATACCTAATTTAGCGGCAATAATGGCCTCTTTATTTTCTTCGCTCTCTTGCAGCGCACAGTCTAATTGTTCCCGGGCGAGAGCCATCACCTGCTCCAGGCGTCTGATTTCAAAATCTTGATCAAGGCGGTCCCGTTCCAAAAGTTTACCCCCCTAAGTTTGGCTTAAGTTTGATAAGTTCTATCTTACACAAAATATAGGATAATTATAAGAATATGATTAGAGAAATATTTTTGGTATAATTAATGTAGAGAGGAGCCTGCGGTTAACAAAATTTTACATATAACTATGTATTTTAACTTAAATATGGTATATAATATAAGCAAAGAGGAATCATGCTGAAGACACGATTCCTCACAACAGCCGCTTTAAGGGCGGTCGGTTAATGGATAACGGAAATGACCGTCAACCACTGTGAAGGGGCGGTCTATTTCTTTTTATTGAACGAAAGTATCAAAACCACCAATGTCCCAAAGGATATCATCAGTGTTAATGTTTGATATACTTCCATGGCATCACCTCCTCTCCGGAGGGAATGCCGACCGCCCTGCACGCCATCTGTTGCAGGGTTATTATAACATAGAATGGTAAAATAATCCATATGATAAATCGTCGTATATTATTTCCAACTTGGTATAATGGAAATGCAAGTTGGGTCACTAGAGTGATTGTTGGTGGGCTGAAGGGGTGGGTATTGCGAGCGGCATCTGTTTATGACAGGTGCTTATTTCTTTGAGCATCTTACCAACTTATCATAATCTTCGGGTATAATATAGGAAAGAGTTACATGATTGGAGGGAGGAAGCATGAGTCATCTTCTTGATTTTGTCTATATTTATCTTTGTGTCTTCCTGGTCATATTCATAGGTTTGACCCTGCTGCGGCTCTATTCTTTTATGAACCCTCTGCAGCTTATGGCAAAAGGGGACTATGCACAGGCAATTGAAAAAATGAAAAAGACGATGAACACCTCGGCTTACAAGCGCAACCCCAAATTAAAAAACCCCATGGTATATAATATTGCCAACTGTCATAACCGCGCTGGGGATTTGCACCGTTCCCTCGCCGTATTGGATGAAATCAAACTGGAAGACATCAAGGACAACAAACTTTTGTATTGTTATCACTGCCTTTATGCAATCAATTTGCTGCTGTTAGAACAAGAATTGGAAAACGCCGGCGAGATGCTGGATAAGGCTCGAGAACTTTATGATAACAATGAATTACAGCCCCTTCTGGCTTTGCGTGAAAGCTGCCGCGGAGATTTCCAAGCGGCGCTAGAATACGTCCGAAACTATCAGCCGCCGCAAAGCAAAAAAAAGACTGTCCTCAGTTTGAGAGAAACGACACTGATCTATGATGCTTTTATTCTAGAAGTAGAAAACAATTACTTTATCGGTCTGGCTTATCTGAAAGCCGGCAAGCAGGAACTGGCAGCGCCGTATTTGCAAAAAGCGGCAGCGTGGAAGATAAAGAATTATTATTCCGCTAAAGCGCGGGAAGCGTTGGGGGAGGAAGCATCATGACTTATGAAATTCTGGCAAAGGAAAAGCACAAGTACAAGTACCGTATAAGTATGTTTTAACAAAATTTAACATATGACTATGTATTTTAACTTCAATATGGTATATAATATAACCAAAGAGGAATCATGCAGTAACATGATTCCCCGCAACAGCCGCCTTAGGGGCGGTCGGCAGATGAATACGGATAGACCGTTATCCATGTGAGTTGGGGCGGTCTATTTCCGTTTGTGGAAAGAAAGTATCAAAACCACCAATGTTCCGAAGGATATCATCAGTGTGAGTGTTTGATATACTTCCATGGCATCACCTCCTTTCCGGAGGGAATGCCGACCGCCCTTCACGCCATCTGTTGCAGGGTTATTATAACATAAATTACCATAATAAACCATATATTGACAGAAAAGATGCTGCACATAACTTGCAGCATCTTTTTGCAATCTTACACTTCGCAACGAATGGACAAAAAAATTCTATAAGGAAGAATAATCCTATGCAACCCAAATGCTTGAAATGGCCCTTGAGTATGCCAAGTCTTTGGGCATTACGAAGATATTGACCGACTCAAAATTTTACACGGATGGAAGGCCAATCGATAAACTCATTCCGTTCCTCCTCCGGAAGCCCGAGAAGGATGAGGGCCTGGGTGTAGTTCAAATTCGCCATCGCCGGCGAATTTGGACTGCCGTCATCTTCGGATGAGACGAGCTGTTGACATCATATGGGATAAGCCTGACAAGCGTGACAAAAGGTTTGTAACCTTAAAGGCAAAGAGCTCACCCTATATAAAATTTGAACACTTTATGATAGACAAATCATATAATAATATTGGGTCATAGAAGTCATTGGTAGTTGTATCAATCATAAGCAGGAATCCGGCTGCCTAGAACAGCTGGATTCCTGCTTATTTTCGAGTGGATTCATCTGAACAACCCTTGGATTTCTTGGTATGGATAACCAAAGAGGAATCATGCTGAAGATATGATTCCCCACAACAGCCGCTTTAAGGGCGGTCGGCTTTTGTACACGGAATAGACCGTTATACATTGCAGATTGGCGGTCTATTTCCTTTTATATATGTATTGCCGAACGTTGATCAGGTATATAAATAAGAACTAGTCAGTTTGTTGTGCAATAGCCCTTAACCCGTCATCAATCCTGTTGAAGCAGGTCGATGGCTCGTTTATATCCTGAAATCATCGCATAAGATATTCCTTCTCCAGTTATGAAATCGGTACAAAAAGCACAATCTCCAATGCATAGATCATTGACTTCGATCTCCAAATTGGGGGGGACCGCACCAATGATCCCACCTTTTGCAACCCTGTCATAAGACAAGATGTTAAAATTTTGTGCCACAAAACCTTTCATAAAAGTGCTATATTGGGCTTTTAAATTGACTGCCTTTTCATTGCTCCAAGAACCAATATTCCATAAGCGGTTCCCAAGCGGAAATGCCCAGGAGTACCCTGCAAATTGCTCCTCTGAATCAAATACAAAATAAAAGGCATCGTCCGACAAATCCGTATTGGCAACAACCCTGCTGGATATTCCAGCGGGTAAATATTTAAGGTTATGACTCCCTTTACCCATTAGGCGATGAATTTTATATCCAGCAGCAGCTCCTGCCGCAATAACAATATCCCGTCCCCAAGCATTACCCCAAAAATACCCGTCGTCTGTGTGACTGATTTCCATGCCATCTGCACCGAATCTGATTTCACATCCTGCCTTTACAGCTTGCTCCAGTAAAATATCGGCTAGCGTATCTCTGGATAACCCAATACCATATTCAGTACTTGCCTCGTTTTCCTGATCTTTTGACTTATGGATCGTGTTTGGATGTATCGCTATATTGTAGTGTACAGGATGACCCCCTGCTCGAATTAACAGTTCCGGTGAAATATTCAATGCTTCCAACACCTTGACACATCTGCTGGAGATTCCATCTCCGCATACCTTCCCGTGCAAATTAAGCTTTTTTTCCAGAATCAAGCATTTTTTATGAGCTAATGCCAAAGTCCTGCCACAAATCAGCCCTGCCGGCCCAGCTCCGATAATAATGATATCATATTTCTCAATAAACATTTTTTACCTCCAAAAAATGGATTCTAATATTAAATTCACTAAAGTAATCCATTAACCTTCTTTGCCCAGAATTTTAAAGTGATCAAGATTTCGTTCTTTCCTTGACAGCAATTATAATTTCAAGAAGAATTTATCAAGAAAACTGGCGATATATTCGGTGATATAAATGGCAAATTAAAAAGCGGACAATATATGCTTTGTCCAGCTTAAGTGTTACCTAGGAATTCGGATCAATGATGACCAATTCGATCTTCTTCGCTTGGGCCCGGTTCACGGTATACATCGTTCCTCCAAGTTTCCCGTCGAACACCGCGATCAGCCGCCGCGAGTGGTCGACGATATAGCGATTCCGGTCCAGATAACAGCGCGGATAATACTTACGGCTGATATAGGTCTCGATATCGCACTGGGATAAGAGGTCATAGAACTTGTCCCGGTCTTTTTGTGTCCAGTTTTCAGCCTGAGCTTCGCAAGCCAGGGCTGCCTCCAGGGTGATTTGTGGATAAAGCGTACGTAATACTAGAACCGCTTCGGCGAAATAAGTATCCGAACCCAGAGCAAAGCCACAGATGAAGTGGGTGTAGCCGTCATGAATGGCTGCTTCGACAGCGTCGCGAATTAACGCTTTTAAGCGCAGGCAGGCGGGATGCTTTTCATTGTTGGGGAAAGGGAGCTTAGATGGACGATAGCCGGTGAAGCCGCAGGTTCTTGGTATTTTGATCAGAAGAATCACTCCCTATGTTTACTGATACAGAAATAAAATAACCTTAGGAGTAATTATATCATAATAATTACTCCTAAGGTATATAAAATTACGATAAAGGTTATATTATTTTCGAATTATATGATTTTATTACGCTTATTGATACAATCAAGCCAAATAGAGAATGTCGATAGAGTGGAGTGAGTTCCGCATGGTCAGAATCAAACTATCCGAACTGCTCGGAAAACATAAAATGAATCAGAAGACATTAGCATCGCTTACTGGCATCAGGCCGGCGACCATATCCAAGATGTACTATGAAGAGACAAAGCGAATTGAGATTGACCAGATTAATCAAATTTGTGATGTGTTTCAATGCAGGATCGAAGATTTGTTGGAATATGTGCCGGATAACAAGGCGGAAACTTCAATAAACAAGTGACTCAATGATGAGTTTCATTGCATCCCTGAAGCCTTTCTGATAACAGATTTCAGACGTAATTGATCCGATACATCCTGATGTTGCTTCAATGTTTTCGACTAAAACTCTTTGCCCATCACTTATGCCTGTTTTTATTAATTTGTTCCATGATTCTTTGCTCTTATCCAAATACTTATGGTACTCGTTGTTATTTCTGATCAATTCATTAACGTTTTCTTCGTGATTATTGATGAGGTCAATGATAGACATAATTTATCACCTCACAGAAAAGTTTAATATGTTATACCTAAGTATAACATATTAAACCATACGATTCAATATACATATTAAACTTTTGTTTACTAGGGTAAACAATTTACTGTATAATTTTGATAAGGTTCACTGAGAGGTGGTTATTATTATGATAAGCTATAAGCCTTTGTTAAAATTATTAATCGATAGAAACCTGAAAAAAGGCGAACTTATGGAATTAGCTAAGGTATCAAAGGCAACGATAGCACGGCTTAATACAAATAAATATGTATCGCTTGAAGTCATAGATAAGCTATGTGCGGTTTTGAACTGTCAACCGGGAGACTTAATAGAATACATAGCCGATTAAATTGAAAAGGACGAAAAGGTGTAGCCGTATACATTAAGTGTACGGCTATTTTTAATTGGAAAAGACAAATTATATCTTTTCCCTTAATTACGTCAGGTGTCATAAACTTTTTTATTTTAATGGGAAAAATAAACAGGAACTGAAGGGAATAAGGAGAATTATATCTCATATGGTGAATTTAACCAAACTAGATAGAAAATGAAGTCGATAATTAGGAGAAAAGCATGGCCTCAATCTTTATCAATTTCTGGTACCTATGGTTATTTATTATTCTCGTCTTTGTTTACCGATTATTTAGGCCTAAGATCAAAGGGATACTTGGAGAGAAAACCATATCGGTCATCTTATCCAGACTAGATGCCAATAAGTACAAAATTATTAATGATCTGATGCTTAATCATTCAGGGAAGACGTCCCAGATTGATCACGTGATTGTGTCCAATTTTGGGGTATTTGTGATTGAAACCAAAAACTTTAAGGGTTGGATTGTCGGAGATGAGCATGCCGAATATTGGACCCAGGTGATTTATAAGCGGAAGGAAAAACTTTATAATCCACTAAGACAAAATTATGGCCATATCCAGGCATTAAAAGAGAATTTACACGCGTATGACAGCATCAATTATATTCCCATTGTCGTTTTCTCGGTTAAGGCCGATCTCAAAGTCAAAACTGAGGCAGATCTTATCTATTCTGTTAAACTGCTAAAAACAATAAAGAAATACAGTACGGAAACGATCAACAATGAACAAGTGGAAACAATCTATAACAGATTGCAAGCGTTAAACCTTAAGGATAAAGATATTCGATCGCAGCATGTCAATGAAATTAAGAATACTCAAATCACAAAAGCTCAGATGATCGCTGCCAATACCTGCCCAAGGTGTGGCGGGGAACTGGTCATTCGCAAAGGGAAGAATGGAACGTTTAAAGGATGCAGCAATTATCCGAAGTGTAAGTTTACGGTTTGATGAGCGTGCTTATATACTTAGCTAAGTGACAATGTATCACCATACAGGAGACAACCCATGCTAAAGCCCGGTCTCTATGAACAACTGATCAACAAACTTCTTCGTCAAGAACTTTCGACATCCATGGGAAAGGTCATTCAGGCATTGCCAATCGATCAGGAAGAAGCCCCAAGAATACTTTCCAAATACCTGGCTGAAGTCCTGGAAGCCGTTCTGTCCAATGTCAAAGATAATGGCGGCAGTATTAGAGACCAAGTGGCGCTGGTCAATCATATTGTTGCGCTTGTATCTGATCATACTGCCCAAGAAAGTCTCGCTGCGTTATCAGTCGATGAAAAGGCTGAACAGCTATTCGCTTTATTCGATAAAGAAAACAGCGCATTTGCTTTGAATGACAAGACAGAGTTCGTGCGCCCTGTTACGTCTCTCGCCGCTAGCTCCTTATTTACTGGTTCAGTCCGGGAACCTAGCATGTATTCCGAACTAAAAAGGGAAATTCTATCCTGTGACCGAATCGATATGCTCGTTTCCTTTATTAAATGGAGCGGGCTTCGTTTGCTTATAGAGGAAATAAAACAATTCGCGCAAAGCGGTGGCAAGCTTAGAGTCATTACGACTTCTTATATGGGGGCGACTGATATAAAAGCGATCGCCGAACTTGCGGAATTACCAAACACCGAGATAAAAATATCATACGATACCAAGCGGACCCGGCTACATGCGAAAACGTATGTCTTTTACCGCCAGACGGGCTTCACCACAGCCTATATCGGTTCATCTAATCTTTCCAATGCCGCCCTTTCCAGCGGTCTGGAATGGAATGTGAAAGCAACCGCCAAAGATATGCCCGATACGATCACAAAGATTGAAGCGACCTTTGAGAGCTATTGGTATGCGCGGGAGTTTGAAACGTACAGCCCAGATCAGAAATCCCGTCTGACCAAGGCATTGAAGCAAGAGCGTTATCAGGAAAAAGAGGACGTGGTTTCTTATTACTTTGATTTGACACCTTTTTCTTTTCAGCAGGAAATTCTGGATAAGCTCGTGGTGGAAAGAAGTGTTCGCGGACATTACCGTAATCTAATCGTAGCAGCGACCGGAACTGGAAAAACAGTCATCTCGGCCTTTGATTACCTGCGGTTTCGTAAGGAGAACAAAGGAAAACCCTGCCGCCTGTTATTCGTCGCGCACCGGGAGGAAATTTTAAAACAGAGCATGGCTTGTTTCCGGGGCGTCTTAAAAGATCCGAATTTCGGCGAACTGTTTGTTGGCGGTTACCAGCCAACGAAAATCGATCACCTATTTATTTCGATTCAAACGCTGAATTCCAAAGAACTGACCGAACACACGTCAGCGGATTTTTATGATTATGTAATTGTCGACGAGTTCCACCATGCTGCGGCGCCAAGCTATCACCAATTGATGTCCTATTACCGGCCGCAGATCTTACTCGGGCTGACGGCAACGCCGGAACGTATGGACGGGAAGGATATTCTGGCTTATTTCGACCGGAGAATTGCCGCTGAAATCCGTCTGCCGGAAGCGATTGAACGCAAACTCTTATCTCCTTTTCAATATTTTGGGGTGACAGATACGGTTGATTTAGAAAGCCTGAAATGGACTCGGGGCGGGTATGAGAAAAGTGAACTTTCTAAGATTTATACCGGTAACGATATCCGCACCATGATGATCCTGAAAGCCCTGATCAAATATGTCACGGATTTGGAAGACGTGAAGGGGTTAGGCTTTTGTGTCTCGAAGGAACATGCTGCGTATATGGCAGATAGTTTTAACCGTTCCCATATTCCCTCGATTTCATTGATCTCGGATTCCAGTGATGAAGAACGGAACACCGCTAAAAAGAAATTAGTTAGCGGCGAAATACGGTTTATCTTTGTCGTGGATTTATATAACGAAGGGGTCGACATTCCCGAGATTAATACGGTTCTTTTCTTGCGCCCAACGGAGAGTCTCACCATTTTCCTGCAGCAGCTTGGGAGGGGTTTGCGACTGGCTGAGAATAAGGACTGTCTGACCGTTCTCGATTTTATAGGTCTTGCCAATAAGAAATACAATTTTGAAGAGAAATTTGCCGCGCTCTTAGGTAACACGACCCGAAATATCCAGCGTGAAGTCAAGGAAGGGTTTACCTCTTTGCCCAAAGGCTGTTTTATTCAGCTGGAACGCAAGGCAAGGGAATATATCCTGGACAATATTCGCAGTTCTTACGGTAATAAGAATATAGGGATGATTACGCGACTGGCCAGTTTTACGGAAGATACCGGCGTAGAATTAAACCTGGCTAATTTCTTGGAGCATGCGCATATCGGTATTAAAACGCTTTATGCGAGAGGGTCTTTTTCCCGGCTCTGTGTGATGGCAGGGGTTCGGGATGATTTTGAAGAGGAACAGGAAAATATATTGACCAAAGCATTCGGCCGGATCTGCGCCATGGATTCCCGAAGGTGGATTCGATTTCTGCTCGAGGTACTGCCGGAGATGGAAGTATTTGATGAAGCGGACTTCTCGGATTTAGAGAAGCGGATGCTGCAGATGTTCCATTTTACAGTCTGGCAGAAATCAGTGGAAGATTGCGGGTTTTCATCTCTCAATGAGGGTCTATTGCTCTTGAAAAGTAATCCGGTATTGTTTGAGGAGTTATTGGAGATCTTGCGCTACAACTATGACAAGATTGATTTTCTGGATAGGCCGGTGAACCTGGGATTTGACTGTCCATTAGATTTGCACTGTACCTATACCCGGGATCAAATCATGGTGGCTTACGATTTCCTGAAACCGGCGACCGTTCGCGAGGGAGTCAAGTACTTACCGGATAAGAGAGCGGATATTTTCTTTATTACCCTCAATAAATCGGATAAGGACTACTCACCGACCACCCTGTATCATGATTATTCGATCAATGACCGATTGTTCCACTGGCAGAGCCAGAGCACGACATCGGAAGAGTCGACGACGGGTCAGCGTTATATCCATCATCAAGAAAATGGCAACAAAGTACTGCTATTTGTACGGGAATATAAAGCGGATGCCATAGGAGCAGCGCCCTATACGTTTCTCGGGTTAGCTGATTATGTCAAACATGAGGGAAGCAGGCCGATGAATATTATCTGGCGGCTTCATGAGCCGATCCCGGCGAAGTTCATTAATAAGACGAATAAATTGATTGTGGGTTGAGATGATGGATGAAATGATGGATCAGAAAAAAATAACGCAAGTCACCGCAGCGATCTTGAGACAGGATGATAAGATTTTAATTTGTCAGCGTGACAATACGGGCAGCTGTCCGCTGCTTTGGGAATTTCCAGGAGGGAAGCAGGAGATTGGGGAGAGCTTGGAGGAATGTCTGGTTCGGGAATGTCAGGAGGAACTCGGTATTACGATTCAGGTTGGTGAGGTGTTTGCGGAGAGTCGGTATACGTATGGGGAGAAAGAGATGTGCTTTACTTTCTTTGAGAGCCGGATTATTGAGGGGGAGCTGCAAAGAATAGTTCACTGGGATATACGATGGGTGAGGGCGGAGGAATTGGGACTGTATGAGTTTTGTCCGGCGGATGTTGAGGTGGCGGAGAGGTTGAGGAGATTATGAAATGATTATGCTTTTGAGATTCTAGTAAGATTTCATTCTTGAAGAGGGCATTATGTCTAAAATGGAAAGTTTATTATTTTATTAATCTGTTAATAAAATTTCTTTAAAAAATTTGAGGGGTATTTATATGAGTGAATCGTTTAAATTTGTTACACCCAAAAAAATAAAAATAATTGAAAAAGATCCAGAATCTATATTTCATGAATTACAAATACCAAGTGTAAAAGGGCTTTGGTCTCAACAAGCTGATATTTTAAGAGATTATTATTCCAATAATCGCGATAAAGAAAATATAGCTCTTGAGTTGCCAACAGGTACAGGAAAGACATTAGTTGGATTATTAATCGCCGAGTATAGAAGAAGGTGCAAAGAAAATAGAGTACTATACCTATGCCCAACAAGACAGTTGGCGAATCAAGTTTTTATTAAAGCTAAGGAATATGGAATATCTGCATGTTTACTGATAGGACCACAGGCACATTACTCTGAAAGTGATTATGGTAATTATTTAAGAGGAAGAGCAATAGCTATAACAACTTATAGTGCAATTTTTAATACAAACCCAAGATTGGATGATGCTAATACAATTATCTTCGATGATGCACATTCAGCAGAAAATTATATTTCTTCATTATGGACTTTAAATATTAAACGAAAGGACAATAAAAACTTATTTGAGAACATAATTAAACTATTTGAAGATGATATTTCAGATTATCATTATAATCGGATTATGCATGATGATTACGACCATTACATCCCTATCTACGATCTAATTCCTTATCCTAAGTTTTTGTTTAAAAAAGTTGACCTCATCTCTTTGATAGAAGCAAACGTAGAAGATTGTGGGAATGCTAAATATGCTTGGTCTATGATCTGTAATAACATCGAAGCTTGTCAAATGTTTTTCTCCTGGGGAGAGATTAATATCCGCCCATTAATACCTCCTACGTTAACACATTATGCTTTTAAAAATGCTTCCCAAAGAGTATTTATGTCAGCAACACTTGGAGATGGAGGTGAACTTGAGCGAATTACAGGAATAAGGGAGCTTAAAAAAATACCTATTCCAAAAGGATGGGAAAAATACAGTAATGGAAGAAGACTCATCCTATTTCCTAATTTAAAATTTACTTCAAATCAAGCAATTCTTATTGCTATTAATGCAATATCAAAACAAAAAAAGGCATTAGTATTATGTCCTGATAATAGCAGAGCCCAAGTTTTTAAAGATTTAGTTAATGCAGCCTTACCAGAATATCAGATATTGGAATCAAGGGACATTGAAGACAGTTTAGAAACTTTTTTACATAACGAAAAAGTAGTTTTAATATTAACCAATAGATACGATGGTATAGACTTATCAGGAGATATTTGCCGATTACTTATTATATTTGGGATGCCTCAAGCGACAAACCTTCAAGAAGGATTTTTATGGAATAGGTTGGGGGCAAATTCCATTTTAAATGAATTAGTTAAGACTCGCATTACTCAGGCATTAGGTAGATGTACAAGATCGAGCGATGATTTTGCTAATGTCCTGATGATAGATCCTGACCTTGTTAAATTTTGTGCAAAAAAGGAAAATATTGAAGCCTTTCATTCGGAGATTCAAGCAGAAATTGAATTTGGTTTAACTAATTCTGAAAAAATGGATTCAGCTGAACAAATGGTTGATTTTATGTATAACTTTATAAATAATAAGGAATATTTCTCGGCTATTAATGATGCAATTAATGGTATAAGAGATGAATACGATAAAGTAGTGAGAAAAGAAACCATTAAATTAACATCAAGTGTTAGTAATGAAGTCGATTTTACATATGCACTCTGGAAAAATGAATTAGAAAGAGCTCTTGAAAAGGCCAAAGCTATAATTGATTCATTAAGTGGAGGCAAAGAAATCGCCGGATACCGGGCATGGTGGTTTTATTTAGCTGGAAATTGTGCTTATCTTGCTAATGGTAAAATTAATATTGATGAAAGGTTAGCGAGGGAATATTATACCTCTGCGCTTAGTATTTCTAGTGCAATGACATGGTTGACAAACCTAGTAAGCCACGTTCCAACTAAAGACGATTTACTAAAGTCAGATCGTTATTTAGCTATTCAAGCAGAGAATATTGAAAATATAGTTTCCGAGCTCGGAATACTGGGCGTAAAATTTGAGAAGCAAATGACAGAATTTCTGGAATCGCTAAATAATGATGATGCTAAAATTTTTGAAAAAGGATTAGAATTGTTAGGAAAATACCTCGGATTTGACTCAACTAAGCCTAAAGGGGATGGGACTCCTGACGGGATTTGGCAACTAGATAATATAATTTATGGATTTGAAGCAAAAACTGAAGAAAAAAAGGATGCCCCGATTTCTATAGATAATTGTCGTCAGGCATCTGGTCATATTAATTGGATTAAAGAAAAGAGAGATATCAAAAGTGACACACAAATTACTGTAATTATTATTAGTCCTAAAGATAAGATACACGAAGATGCCATACCACAATCTAGAGATCTTTTTCATAAAAATGTTGAAGAAATACGTCTATTAGGATCACTAACTACACAACTTTTAAGAAAAATAAGAAGTCTACTAGTAAAAGACCATGGTTCCACTCTGTTTTCCAGGGAACAAATTTGTTTAATTTTAACTGAGGAAAGACTATCCTATCAGGATATAGGGCAGAAACTAACGGACAATCCTTTAAGTGAAATAAAAGCTTCAAAATAATTTATTTTGTAATTATAGAAAGATTGTTTTCGCTTGATTAAAAGGGATCGTTAGTTCAATCTAAGAAACAGAAAGATAAACATTATAGAAACAGAGATAAGATATTACTATGAAGTTTTAAGAAGTCTATATAGAACTAGACAGAGATAGAAGAATAGATAACCTTAAAATGTAAATAAACAGGAGGAGATTCTTTATGGCTTATGTAGTTAAGTCATCTGAGCGTCTGAGACCTTCAGCTGCTGATACGGAAACGAAATCATTATTGTATTTAATGAATTTCAGGGATGATAGTGATGAAATTCATTATTTTGTAGTTGATTTTTTCAATGATCTAACAGGCATGTCAAAAATGTCAGATAAGCTTTGGGACTTGCAGTCAAAGGGTGATAAGCAGTCTTCTCCTCATGCTATCGGTGCTGAATTGGTTACGTTGTATAAAAATTATATTAGTGAATTTGAGTTTGATAACTATATCCTTTTCTTGGGAGGGGTATCAAATACAGTTAGAGTTGATGATAAATTATCAAAATTCACTATTTCTAATGTAAAAGAAACTGCGTTGGCAAACCTAAAAAATGGGTTAATAGAGGAATGCAAGAGGAAAACCTATATTGCGAATGAGGATATCAGCGAAGAAAAAATAGACAAGTTTTTGAAAAAAGTACATTTTGTAATAGATGATCAGAGCAAGGCAGACTATGTCAAAAAGATAATAAAATTAAACTCGGGGATAATTCCAAAGGAGGAGACGCTGATAGCCATTTTTAATGAGATAAGAGATGTACAGGCTGGAAAGAAGAATATCAGTGTCGTAGAGGGGGTTACAGTAGTAGCTCCGGATGAGGCATTAAATTATGGAAGACATTTGACTACCACAGAGATTCGCCTTTTGGTGCTCAATAGAATATTGAATCAAAATGTAATTGGTTCAAATGTGCCGCGTTCATTTATAAATACTTACATCCAGTTTCCAGAAGAGAAAAGAAAGAATATGTTAGAGGATTGTCAGCTAGATTTATCCAGAGCGCTATTTAACAGTAATTGTCAGGAAGATTTCTGGAAGCTTTTTGAGAATATATACAACGTTATTATTAATAATCCGTCAGATGATATTAATGAGTTATACAGAAAATTGGATAAGAATATTTCAAAAAGATGTATGGATTTTGAAACTCTTTCACTAAAATATTTTATATCGTTGATTAAGGATGGTATCGAATTATGATAGTTAGAGCAATTTTTATTGGAAATACGGATGAAGCATATGCTTTTGAAAACTTTAACAGTGGGTTAAATATCATTTTTAGTGATGATAATAACAAGGGTAAGACAATAGTAATTCAGTCAATTATGTATTGTTTGGGTAATATACCGGCTTTTCCTACCTCATTTGCTTATGAAAAATATTTTCACATCTTGTATGTTGAACATAATGAGGAGTTAGTAAAAATCTGTAGAAGAGCAAAAAATTTTGTAATTAAAAAAGGTGAAGAGTACGCAGTTTTTGATAATACGGCTGAGTTTAAACGATATTGGAATAAAAATATTCAAACGTTGCCTGTAATAGAAAAGGATAGTGTTTTGAGAATTGTTGATCCGGAATTATTAGTACAATTATTTTTCGTTGGTCAGGATAAGAAGACAACTTCAGATATTGTTAATAAAGGCTGGTACAGAAAAAATGATTTTTATTCACTTCTGTATGCCATGGCTGGAATAAATAATTGTAACGCTTCTGTTGAAGATGTAGATAATATAAAAATTAAAATTAAGGATTTAAAGGCTGAGAAGGGGATTTTGCTAAAGGAAAACAAGATTCTAAAAGAGCATAATACGGCTTTTGAATATTTGAGTGCAACTAATGACAAAATTGCACTTGAAAATACGTTTAAAGAAATGGAGAGGGTAAAAGATAAGCTACTTGCGCTCAAGAAAGCAAGAGCTAATGCTGTCTCAAGACGAACTAAAAATGAATTAACACAAAAGGAACTCCGTTCATTGAATAGAACGATGAAAACAGGGCAAATTGCTTGTTTGGATTGCGGTTCAAAACATATAGCATATGAAAGTGCAGATTCTGAATTCTCTTTTGATATTTCTACATCTACAATGAGAAAACAAATATTAGATGCTGTACAGGAAAAAATTGATATATATAATGAAGAGATTGATCGACTAAATAAGGAAATTATTATTTGTCAGAGAGAGTTGGACTCTTCTCTGCAAGTTGATGATATTTCTATAGAGGCATTGTTGGTAGTACGACAGGAATTGGAAAGTGCGAAGAATGCAGATCAGCGAGTAAGTGAGATAGATTTGGAATTACAAAAATTAGGTGAACAATTGGAAAAGAAAGAGGCTCTTGTTGATTATGGAGAAAGAAAGTGCGAAAACCTGTTGACTAATGTTGTAGAGTCGATGAATGAATTTTATAAAGCTGTTGATATTGCAAATGAGAACGCATACAGCGATATATTTACCTCAAGAGATAAGATTTATTCAGGCAGTGAAGCTACAGAATTTCATTTAGCCCGTATGTATGCTTTTGAAAAGATTCTTCAACATGGATTTCCTATTATTGTAGATTCTTTTAGAGCAGAAGACTTGTCTTCAGAACGAGAGAAGAAAGCACTACAAAAGTTGTCTGAATTGACCAATCAGATAATACTTACCACCACATTAAAAGAAGAAGAAGAAAATAAATATGTAAACAATCTAGAAGTTCACAGTATTGATTTTAGTGGGCATGTTACAAACAAAATTCTTACAACGGAATATGTTGAAAGATTTTTAACTGCTGCAAATGAAATGTCAGTATTGTTAAGGTGAATTGGGCATCAGTAATTTTGATGAAGAATATGAAAGCGGAATTGATAAAATAATTTAGTACAATAGACAAATTATAAATCATCTTCGGTAGTTCTTTGGTATAGGCAACGCTTCCCTTCGTCGCCCACGCTCCGGAAGATACAGGGTATAAAATCAAAACGCGAACTACCAATGATAATATGGCACTGGCTGAATATCGGAAAACGTGATGATTAAATTTCGGAAGTGAGATAACACTATGAACACAATAGATGAATTATTATACTATTGCAGAGAAATCGAGCCTGTAGGTGCTTTACTACTAACTGGAGAATGGGGATGTGGAAAAACATATCTTATAGAGCATGAATTAAAAGATGCGCTTAAGGATGAGGCAGTAGTTCTTCGAGTAACATTGTTTGGCATATCTTCACCTGAAGAAATACATAATGCTGTTAAGAATGCATGGATACAAGAATATTGCAAAGTTAAGGGTATTGATGGAGTTACTAAAAAAGTTGCTGAGGTTAAAGAGATCATTAAAAAATTGGCATTTCTTCCGGAAAAGGTTAGGGGTATCGCTTCTACAGATGTGACTGCTTTCTTCCCATTTAGCAAGAAAATGGAAGACAAATCAGTAATACTTGTTTTTGATGATTTAGAACGTTGTCGAATGAGTAGTGTAGACGTGTTGGGCATTATTAATGATTATTGCGAAAATCAAAAGTATCACACGATCATTGTTGCAAATCAAGAGAAGATTATAACTAAACAGGAATCAACTCAAATAACTGCCGAAATACAGTTTGTTTCTTCTAAAAAAAGCAAAGTCGAGTCAAATGAGAAAAAAGCCACTTTGACAATCAATATGCCCCCTCAAATGGAACAGGGAGAGATTTCATACACAGAAATCAAGGAAAAAATCATTCAGAGAACTGTGCAATATTTGCCGGATTACCCTGAAATAGTACATGCCATTATTAAAGGTATGAAATATAAGGACAGTGAATATAACGCATTCGTGGAAAGGTGTGAAGAAGGTCTATTAGAATTATTTGCACCTGATAGAAATACTTTTGGATATGGCGGAAAGCAGACTGAAAAAGGAATGGAGCAACCCTGGAGAAGAACCCATAACATCAGAAGTTTAAAATGTGCAATAAGTGATTTTTATCGTGTATATAGTATATTGTATGATAATGAATTTGAAGATATTGCTGACTGGTTTTATAGTTTTGCAGCATATGTGATTTCATATAAAGCAGATATTGCTAAAGACGGTCATTACGGTACTCTTTTTTCTGATGGAGAAGTGCGTAAGCTATACCCAGTTTTTCAAGAACAATATATGTTTAGTGCTGTAAAACAATGGATACTTCATGGTGTTTGGAATGGGGATGCTATATCGCACGAGATTGAAATCATAAAGAAACGCAAAGAAGCCCAAAAGCCATGTGAGATTATAAAAGTTAATCGGATAATGGATGTTGACGAAGAGATAATCGATAAGGGCTTTGGAGATTTTCTTAATAGCGCATATGAGGGTAGCTTGACTTTAGATGACTATGTTCTTTTTATTGAGAATAGCAGTTGGGCAAGATACTACGGATACTCCTTTCCTGTAGAGATAGATTGGGATAAAGTTCAGGGAGGAGTCGGTAAGCGCATAGAGAGCCTTAAAGAGGTATTGCCAGAAGGCCAAATATTATTTCATGTTATTAGAGATGACAATAAGGAACATTTTACTGATGAAGAATGGGGTACATATAAGCTTATTTCTGATTTTGCGCTTAGTGATGGATTGATGTTTTTCAAGAATAGAAAACTATACATTGGAAAAATGAAAGAGTTTGCATCTTCATCTTTCGTTATCATTCAAAATAAAAGGTTTAATATATTTGATGAAGAAATGGCTATAGTTACAGCGCAAGCGTTTGCTCAGGATAATAATACTGGAAAGAAGCTGTTTGTTCACTATTTTAAAGATATGTGGAAATGTAATATTGAATCATCAGATATTCAGATTGAAGAGAGTCTGAAAGGATTTTCTAAACTAAGGGATTTATTAAAAGAACAGATTCAAGATTCTCAAATGAAGAAAAAAACTTTTGCAGTGTTGCATACAGAAGGATTTATTCAAGCAGTTGAGGAATTGATTGCATCTAAATGCACGGAAAAAGATCAAGAGCTGTCAAATAGATAATGCGAGTAAATAATTTCTGTTATTTCAACTTCATCTAATGTTTATGACCGACTTATCCTGTCGTGTTGGGAACTTTCTATTATAATCTGAGGTTTTAAATTCGCGTTTGGAGGAAGAGACTGGTGGAAAGTCATCCGGAGCTCTGTTTTGCCAAACTTAACAAAAATCAGCCGATTATCGAAAACAAACGGACGAAGGAAGGCGAACAAAAACGGCTTGACGTCTTACAGCGATATTATCCCGAGGCCAGGCGCGTTGTCGAAAAAATTTTAGCCGATGTGCCTTATCGCAAGAAAACGATGATGTGATCGATGCGCTTTGTCTGGCGGTTTGCGGAATGATCGGACAGGAGAATGGGTTTTATACCATACCTGAAAATCCGATGATGGACAAGAGTGGATTACTTATGCAAATGATATGCCCGATAATCTAAAACCGTTAACGATAAAAAGGAAATATATTTCCGATGAAGAATATCTTAAAAGGTCATTTCGTAGCATTTAAAATCAAGCTGAATAGGAGCTAACATATGTTAACAGGAAATATTCGCAACAAGGTGGACAAGATCTGGACCGATATGTGGGCCGGAGGAATAACTAATCCTCTAACCGTTATTGAACAACTTACGTATTTAATGTTTATCCGTTCGTTAGACGAAAAGGAATTGGAAATAGAAAGCGCGGAAAATCTAAGTGGTGAATCTCTAAAGAAGATCTTCCCTCAGACTGATGAAGGGCAGGATATGCGCTGGAGCAAATTTAAAACCAAGGATTCACGGATCATTTATGACATTGTCGGGACGAAGGTATTTCCGTTTATAAAAACGATGAATGGGGAAAGCCAATCTGCCTTTTCGCGTTATATGCAGGATGCTATGTTCTTAATTCCGACCCCTCAGGTATTGCAGAAGATTATTACCGGCCTGGATGAACTTTATGAACACGATATTAAGGATCTGGACATGCAGGGCGATGTTTATGAGTATATGCTCGGTAAGCTTTCTCAGGCTGGTACCAATGGTCAGTTCAGGACACCCAAACAGATCCGGGATATGATGGTCCGGCTCTTAGCCCCAACTCCGGACGATAAAATCTGTGACCCTGCCTGTGGGACGGCAGGTTTTCTCGTATCATGCGCCGAGTACATCCGGGAAAATTTTGAGGCTGAAATGAGCAGTGAACAATGGAAGCATTTCGGCGGGGATATGTTTACCGGCTTTGATACGGATCGGACCATGCTGCGCCTCTCTGCGATGAACCTGATGCTGCACTCGATTACTCAACCACATATTGATTATGTAGACAGCGTTTCCAAGCAGAACAGTATTGCTTCTGCCTATGATATCGTCCTGGCGAATCCGCCTTTTACCGGAACAGTCGATGAAGAGAGCATAAATGATAACCTCAAAGCGGTCTGCAGCACCAAGAAGACAGAGCTGCTTTTTGTGGCCTTATTTTTACGGATGTTACGCAAAGGCGGTCGTTGCTCCTGTATTGTTCCCGATGGGGTATTATTCGGAAGCACGAAGGCCCATAAAGCATTACGAATGGAACTGGTTGAAAATCATCAGCTTCAGGCGGTTATTTCTATGCCGAGCGGTGTATTTAAACCCTATGCCGGAGTGAGCACCGCTGTTCTGGTCTTTACGAAGACCGGGGCAGGGGGAACGGAAAAGGTTTGGTTCTATGATATGAAAGCAGACGGTTACTCCTTAGACGATAAGCGAACACCGGTAGAAGCCAATGATATTCCGGATATCCTAGCACGTTACCATAACCTTGAAGGGGAGGTAGATCGGAAACCTACGGAGCAGAGCTTTTTTGTGGAGAAGTCTGCGATAGCAGCAAATGATTATGATTTGTCCATCAACCGTTATAAAGAGGTTGTTTATGAAAAAGTAGAATATGATGCGCCGGACGTTATTATGGCGCGGTTGGATGAGCTTACCATGGATATTTCTTCTAAGATGGAGGAATTGAGGGGGCTTATTGGTGAGTAAGTGGGAAATGGTAAAGCTTGGGGATATTTTTAAAATAACTTCTGGAGGGACACCACTTAAAAGTAAGCCTGAGTATTATGAAAATGGAATTATTCCATGGGTACGAACAGGCGATCTGAAAGAAAAATATATTTTAAAAGTTGAAGGTGTCATAACAGAAGAGGGACTAAAAAATAGTTCAGCAAAAATATTTCCAATAAATACAGTGCTAGTTGCAATGTATGGTGCAACAATTGGCGCTTGTTCAATTCTAGCCATCAAAGCATCTACGAATCAGGCATGCGCTGCTTTTTTTCCAAATGATAAAGTTGATAGTTCCTATTTATACTATTTTCTAAATAGTAAACGAAATGACTTTATAAAAATGGGAGTTGGTGGTGCACAACCTAATATTTCTGCTGCAATTTTAAAAGCTGTAGAACTCCCTCTCCCACCCCTCGAAACCCAAAAGCAAATCGCCAAAACTTTAGAAACCGCTTCAGAGCTGCTTAGCATGCGCAAACAGCAGCTTGCAGAGTTGGATGGGCTTATCAAGTCAGTCTTTTATGATATGTTTGGGGATCCTGTGACGAATGAGAAGGGGTGGATACAAAAATTTTTATATGAATTACTGGATGAAATCAAGTATGGAACTAGCACGCCTCCGATATTTTCAGATTATGGATATTGCTTTATAAGGGCAACAAACATTAAGTTTGGCAGAATCATAGAGGAAGATATGAAGTCTATATCAGAAAATGAAGCAAAAAAAATAAGTAAGTGTAAGCTAAAAGCTGGAGATATAATTATAGTTAGAAGTGGAGTAAATACGGGTGATACTTGTGTTATTGATGGGAAATTTATTGGGCAATATGCAGGGTATGACTTGATATTGACACTAAATTCCAAGTTGTTAAATCCGATATATTTCAACGAGTTGATTAATACTAAATTTCTGGAATTGGTTGTAAAGCCTTTAACAAGAAGAGCAGCTCAACCACACTTAAATGCAGAACAGACAAAAAATCTATCAATAATACTTCCACCACTTACTCTCCAAACTCAATTCGCCTCCATCGTCACCAAAATCGAAGAACAAAAAGCCCTTGTCAAAAAAGTCATCGACGAAACCCAATACCTCTTAGACAGCCTAATGAGCCAGTATTTTGATTAATCCGAGGTGATATAGATGCCTGCAAACTTTGAATTCCTAGAAGGTCAAAAAGAATATCAACTCTTCGCCCCAGCCTGTATCGAAGCGGAACGGGTACTGACTACCTCTCCGGCCATGGCGGCAGTAGGCAGTCGCAAGGCCTTTGAGCTGGCGGTCAAATGGGTATATTCTGCGGATAACACCATCTCCATGCCGTATAAGGATAATTTGCAGGCACTCATTCACGAACCGACTTTTCGTTTTGCAGTGGACAATATCACCTGGAATAAGCTGCCCTACATTATTAAACTCGGCAACCTTGCCGTACACACGGAAAAAGCGATCAGCCGCAGTGATGCGATTCTTTCTTTAGCATCCTTGTTTGAATTTGTGCAATGGATCGATTATTGCTATGGCGCACAATATGAAGAACGGTCTTTTGAGGAAACCAAGATCCCAGGCGAAAAGATCATCATCGATGAAACCAGGATTAAGGAAAAAGAAAGCCTGATTGAGCAAAAGGATTCGGAAATCCAAGCCTTGCGGGCGCAGATTGCCGGCTTGAGCAGTCAGCTTACTGCAGATAAGCAGCAGCATAAGGAAGAACGGCAGTTTAATCCTGAAGATATCTCCGAATTCCTAACCCGCAAAAAATATATTGATGTAGATTTAAAGCTCTTGGGATGGGTATTCGGCGACGATGTCCGAGAAGAAGTAGAACTTGTTGGTATGCCTAACCCGGAAGGCAAAGGTTACGCCGACTACGTGCTTTACGGTAAAGACGGTTTGCCACTGGCTGTCATTGAGGCCAAACGGACTTCCAAAGATCCCAAGATCGGCACCCAGCAGGCCAAGCTTTATGCTGATTGCCTGGAGAAAATGACCGGCAGAAGGCCGATGATGTTTATCACCAATGGCTTTGAGACCTATCTTTGGGATGATGTTACTTCGCCCCAGCGAAAGGTGAGCGGGGTATTTGCCAAAGCGGATTTGGAAAAGCTCATGAACCGCCGCCAGGAACGCAAATCCTTAAATGAGATCGTAATTGACGATAAAATTACCGACCGCTATTACCAAAAAGAGGCCATCCGCGCGGTTTGTGAGAATATCGAAACTGGACACCGCCGATCCTTATTGGTCATGGCCACCGGAACAGGGAAGACCAGGACAGCTTCCAGCTTAACCGATGTCTTATCTCGTGGCGGCTATGTCACCAATATCTTATTTTTAGCGGATCGTACAGCCTTGGTGAAACAGGCGAAGGATGACTTTAAGACGTATCTTCCGGATATGTCGCTGTGCAACCTCCAGAGCAACAAAGAAGATAAGAGTTCCCGCATCGTCTTTTCCACTTATCCGACGATGCTGAATTCTATCAATTCAGCGAAGACCGAGGAGGGGCAGCGGTTATTTACCCCGGCTCATTTTGATTTGATTATCATTGATGAAGCCCATCGCAGTATCTTTAAAAAATACCGGGCGATCTTTGAATATTTTGATGCTTTCCTGGTCGGACTTACGGCTACGCCAAGAACAGAGGTTGACCATAACACCTACGACTTTTTTGAAATGGAAAGAGGCGTTCCTACTTACGCCTATGACTATGAAACGGCTGTGGAGACGGACCATGTACTCGTGCCCTATCATAATATCGAAGTCAAAACGAGGTTTCTGGAGGAAGGGATCGCTTATGATGACCTTCCCGAAGAAGACAAGGCCCGTTTTGAAGAGGATTTTACCGATGAGGACGGGGAGATGCCTGATTTTATACCGTCTCCGGCGATCAATGATTTTATCTTTAACCAGTCTACCGTCGATACCGTCCTTGAAGATCTGATGATCAAAGGGCTAAAGGTTGCAGGTGGGGATCGTCTCGGGAAAACCATTATTTTTGCTCAAAACAAAATGCACGCGCAATATATCATCGAGCGATTTAATAAACTCTATCCCCAATATCATGGGAGCTTTGCGAAGCGAATCGTTTGTGATGACAGCTATGCACAAACCCTCATCATTGATTTTAAAATCGCGGCAAGAGATCCACATATTGCTGTATCGGTGGACATGCTGGATACCGGTATCGATGTGCCGGAAATCCTCAACCTCGTATTTTTTAAGCGTGTGCGCTCGAAAATAAAGTTCTGGCAGATGATTGGCCGGGGAACCAGGCTTTGTCCCAATCTCTTTGGTGAAAATCAGGATAAGACGTATTTTCTGATTTTTGATTACTTGGGGAACTTTGAATTTTTCCGAACCAATAAAGATGGCTTAATTGGAAGCGAGTCGCCAAGCCTTTCCGAAGTGATCTTTGCAAAAAGAATTCGCTTGATCCATCTTCTCCAACAATCTGCCTTTATCGATGCACCTTACCAGGAAATCCGAAACAGCCTGATTCAGACCGTGTTAAATCAAATTAACGCACTGAATCCGGAATTGGTGTCTGTAAAATTACAGCTCCAATACGTGGAGAAATATAAACAGCAAGAGGCTTTTATCTGTCTGTCTGATCGTGATAAGCATGATCTTACCCAATATTTGGCCCCAATTGTTTATCTGGATGATTTAGACGAATATGCTAAACGCTTTGACAACTTAATATATGGGCTCATGATTGCTCAGATCGAAGGTCTGGGACAGTTTCAAAAGGGTAAAAAAGAGCTCATTATTATTTGTATTAAGTTAGGTAAGCGAATGACGATTGCCCAGATCAAAGAGAAAGTCGAACTCATCCATACCACTACCACCGACGAATTCTGGGAAACATCCGATAGCGTCAACTTTGAAAAGGTGAGAGTGGAGCTTCGCGATTTAATCAAGTTTCTGTTTGATGATGGCCCCAATAAGAACCCCATCTATACGAATCTCAAGGATGATATCCTGATGGTCAAAGAAGGAGATCCCTTAGGCCCGGCCTATGATTTTAAAGACTATAAGCTCAAGGTGAACCGCTATATTGAGCAGCACAAAGACCATATTGCTATATATAAATTAAGGAATAATATCCAACTGACAACCAAAGATTACCAAAGCTTAGAACATATCTTGACCGGTGAACTGGGCACGGCTGAGGATTATAAGAGGGAATACCAAGATACTCCGTTTGGCTTGCTGGTCCGAAAAATCGCCAAGATGGAGTATGAAGCTGCAGTTGCTGCCTTTTCTGAATTCATTAATGACCAGTCTTTAAACCATTCCCAGACTGTCTTTGTTAAAAAGATCGTGAATCACATTGTACAAAACGGTTATATTGATAGTGTATCGGAACTGATGAAACCGCCTTTTGACAAACCACAGAGTTTTATCAAACTTTTTGATGGTGCTAAGCAAAAGCGAATTGTAGAAGCGGTTACATCGATTAAGGATAACGCAGTGAAGGTAATAGGTTAGATTCTGACGATGTTTGCTATATGTGATAAAATGTCCAAGATTATGTAAATATATGGTATAATATTTCTACAACAGATGGCTACAGGGCGGTTGGCATTTCCTCCGAAGGGAGGTGATAACAACGGTAAAATATTAAGTGACTTAAACCCTGGAATAACAACCGTTGAAAGTAAGGTTTTTGAGATTTCAAAAGAGCTGTATAATAGCGGGAAATGGTTCGTCCTCATAGATAACAGCAAAAAAGTTGCAATAAATTAATGTAGTAGAAATTGTTTCTGGCATAACTTAGAAATAGGTTATGCCTTTTGAAATAGGAAAATTTTGTGTCGAGAAATTAGAGGATTATGAAAATTAAGGAAGAAATAGTTAAAAATATAGGTCTTCGGCATGTTTAATGGTGAAGAACAACACGTTAAGATCCAGTTTGATAACTCACTTGCTGGCGTTATTATTGATCGCTTTGGGAAAGTCTATTTTGGCTTTTCCAATTTGGTGTGATGGCCAGAGTTATTAGCCCGGATAGCCTGATCCAGGAACTCAAACAACGGGCAGACAGTATAGCAAATTTATATGGCAGGCGCGTGAGATTTGTAAAAGAGTAATAATTTAATATTGATAATAAATGGAGGGTGAAAAAATGGTTTGGCAAAAGGGAGTAATTAAGGCTGGAAAAGAAGTAGCTAAAATAATGGCTCCAGATGTTTTGAATTTGGGGGCAAAAATTGGAACTGAAATTGTGCAAAAGCAGATGAACCTCGTTAAAATTCCTGATTTAAAAGATGTTCATGTTGACGAAGCGTTACGTGTTCTAAAAGATGAACTTAACTTGACGCCAATATCAGCTATCGCAAATCCTAGTTTAGCGTATGCATATGAAAGTGAAAACGATGTGATGCATTCTGAACCAAGATTTGGATCGCGGGTAGATCCAGGGACGACAGTAAAGGTTTACTATCTCACGCAAGAAGTAATCGATAAGAGTAAAAATCTATTAGGAAATGTGGTTCAAGAATTTCAAGTTCCAAGAATCATTGGGCTTAATATCTATGAGGCACGCGAAGACCTTGAGGGCTTAGGGCTGAAAGTCACTGAAAAATTAGAAAAACCACATTTGAGTTTCATCGGTAAAGAAGATGGTCAGGTAACTCGATTTACTTATCCAAATGATCAAAAAATCGGTTCCAAGTTAAAGTCTGGCGATCGCGTTTGGCTCTATTATCTCAATGAAGAAGTGATATTGGAGAGTACGTCAATAAAAGATAAAAAGGAAAAAGATAGGCAAGAGACGTTCGGTAAAATCGGTAAGGTTACCAAAGACGTTACAAAAGAAATTTACACAGGCACTGTCGATGCACCTAAGAATATTGCTAAAAATATTAAAAATCCGTTCACAAAGAAAAAGGTGAGTTCAGATGAGAGTGAAGAATAGTGGACATTAAATAGCTTTGATATTGAATGCATGCGCTTTTCGCATAAAATAGTATTGTTCAAAAATATTAGATTATTAAGTGATATAAAAAAGAGTGAGTGGTTTTTGTTAAGGCCTGACAGTCAAAGTATAAAGTGGTCGAATTCGACCACTTTATATAATCAGGTTAGCTTGGAGGATAAACATGACTGCATTTGCTTATGGGATTAATTGGTTGACCAAGAACGTACGTTCGTATATAATGGACATAGATGTGCTATTTGCAAGGTTACTATGAATCCCGATGAAATTGGTGTCGGATTACAGTTGATACAGGTGAACTTGAAACATAAAAGCGGAGGATACAAAACCCATGACAAAGAAAAAGTATACCGAAATCACAATCCGCTCCAGTGCAGCTGAATATCTGACATTTATCGCAGCAACAGGCGATAATGAACAAAGTTTTGAAGTTCGCTATCAGGATGAAAATATTTGGATTACGCAAAAAATGATGGCTACATTGTATGAGGTGAGTGTTGCAGCAATTAACCAACATTTAAGAAAGATTTTTGATGACCGCGAGCTCGAACCTGATTCAGTTATTAAGAAATACTTAATAACTGCTGCAGACAAAAAAAAATATAATACAAACCATTATAATCTTCAGGCAATAATAGCAGTGGGTTTTAAAGTCAACAACGAGCGAGCTGTTCAATTCCGCAAATGGGCAAATCAGATTGTGAAGAATTATACCATTCAAGGTTGGGTTATGGATGAGGAACGTCTAAAACATGGCGGAACAATCCTCACACAGGAATATTTTGACCGACAACTTGAAAAAATTCGAGAAATACGTATGAGCGAACGTCGGTTCTATCAGAAAATAACCGACATTTATGCAACAAGTCTTGATTATGATAGCACAGCAAAAACTACACGGGATTTTTTCGCAAAGGTACAAAACAAGTTACACTTTGCCGTTCACGGTAACACTGCAGCCGAAGTTATATATAATCGAGCAGACGCCCAAAAAAAGCATATGGGTTTGACTACTTGGAATGACGCGCCACAAGGGAAAATCCAGCCCAACGATGTTGTTGTGGCAAAAAATTATTTATCAGAAGAAGAATTGCATTCGCTTGAACTCATCGTGTCAGCGTATCTTGATTTGGCTGAACGCCGTACCATGGGACATATTCCAATGACAATGGAAGATTGGGCAAAACATCTTGACTTAATTCTTCAGGCTGACGGAAACGAACTCTTAACAAACGCAGGAAAAATATCCGCGCAAATAGCCGAGCAGCACGCACTAAGCGAATTTGAAAAATATCGTGTCATTCAAGACAGATTGTTTGAAAGTGACTATGACAGATTTTTAGCACAGCTGGATATGTTAGAAGAAAAAAGCAAGCAGTGAGTAACCGATGCTCAGGGGAACGATTTAAATATTATGTTTTGGTCTTATGGCAAATATGAGTTTTAAAGGAGTAATCCTATGGAGGAACTTGTAAAACATGCCTCGGTATTTAATCGAATTGCACCGATCTATAATTGGTATTTCCGTCAGCAAGTAAAAGACTATCGCTCGCTTATTAACTGTTACGATGATTTGTTTCAAATTCCCTCTGCTGGCAAAGTACTCGATATTGGCTGCGGCACAGGGGCATTATTATATTCCCTGGCAGAAAGGGGTTATCTTGGAACCGGCGTGGATTTTTCCGATGGTATGCTGCGGGCGGCTAAAAAGTCGACGCAAGACCGATCGATCGCGTTTGTCCAGGCAGATGTTACCCAGGGGCTGGATTTCCCTGAAAAGAGCTTCGACTTGGTTCTTGCCTTTTATGTCCTTCATGGTCTGAGCTCCGGCTTGCGTCAGAAGATTTATGCTGAGGCCAGCAGGCTTTCGCGCGGCCGAATTCTTTTTTATGATTACAATCAGAAGCGTCGCTTGCTTACAGACATTGCAGAATGGGCTGAAGGAGGCGACTATTTTGAATTTGTACGTCATGGGGCGGACGAAATGAAAGCTTTTTTTTCACATGTGGAAGTGATTGACGCCGGGATCCAGACTGCTTTTTATGTTTGCTCATCCAAGTGAATCGATGTGATTCGATAACAAGTCATTTAAACGAATGATTTTACTGCCTTTACTTTCATAATAGCGCAGCATTTCGTCAATTTTCCTTTTATCATAACTGGTAATGCAATCGGATAGGACATTAACGCCATAATTTGCTTTGCATAAGTTGTAACAGGTTGATTTAACACATAGAGCAGCATCTGCTCCTGTTATGTAGAAATCACCTATTTCATTTTTTCGAATAAAGTCTGTAAATTCTTCACTGCTTAAGGCGTTTCCTTTGTATTTTGTAAATACATTTTTTGATACTATTTTCAAGTCTGAAGCTAATTCAGACCCATATGTATTGGTTTTAAAAGTCCGCGTACCGGCTGACAAATTTTCATGCCTGATATAAATAACATGAATATGATTATGGACTGCCCAATCAATCGCTTTATTGATATTGTCAATAATATCCTTATAATTCTTGGTTATATCATTTTGAATATCAATGATGACTAAGGCTTTTTTCTGCATAGTGTCTCCTCCTGATAGGTAGATTGATTTGTTTGCTATTTTATTGTACCGTGTAATTGTTGACAACAGTGTGGCAACAATCCATAATGATAAAAAGAAATTTTGAAGGCGGCTATCAGATGAAGGTTGACAGGCTTGTTAGCATTATTATGATACTCCTTGATAAAGAGCGTATAGGCGCACAGGAGTTAGCAGATATGTTTGAAGTGTCACCCCGCACAATCTACCGCGACATAGACACTATCAACCTGGCGGGTATTCCTGTTCGCGCAACATCGGGAGTGGGCGGCGGCTTTGAAATCATGCAGAAATACAAGATTGATAGAAAGGTTTTTTCGACTACCGACCTTTCCGCTATCTTGATGGGGCTTTCCAGTCTTTCCAACATGATACGAGGGGATGAACTGGTAAACGCCCTTGCGAAAGTCAAGAGTTTTATCCCCGCCGATAGAGCGAAAGACATTGAATTAAAAGCAAATCAAATGTATATCGATTTAAGTCCGTGGATGGGCAACAGGAACATACAATCCTATTTAGAAATGATCAAAACAGCTTTGCAGGAAAGTAAGCTGCTTTCGTTTGAATATGCAGACCGCTACGGAAATAAAACCGCACGAACAGCCGAGCCTTATCAGCTTGTATTGAAAAGTAGTCATTGGTACTTACAAGGGTATTGCCATAAAAGAAATGATTTTCGCTTATTCAAACTATCCCGCACATCAAACCTACAAATACAAGAGGAATTTTTTACGCCACGAGATTACCAAAAACCGCAGTTGGATTTCACTGATATTTTGGCAACGATGCAAACAAAAATCAAAATTCGTATTCATAAATCTGTCATGGACAGGGTGCTTGATTATTGCACTTATGAACACTTTTCGCCACACGGTGATGAGCATTACATTGTTAGTTTTCCTTTCATAGAGAACGAATACTACTACAATATTCTTTTCAGTTTCGGGGATAAATGCGAGTGTTTAGAGCCGTTACATATCCGCACAGAAATGAAGCGTAGAATACATGCTATAGCTACCTTATACGAAAGCTAGAACAAGGAGTCTATTCTCATATTCACAATCAGAACAAATGTACATAGAAAGCCCTAAAACGAATATTTCTCTTGCCATGCTGAATAATGTGGTATAAAATACCATTAGAACATATGTTCGTTAGTGATTGTCTCAGAGGAGGAGAGTTCATATGACTGAGATTGAAAGTTATTCTGAAAAAACTTTTGAGGCTATCAAACATTTGACTACAGAGGGTATTGAGTTTTGGTATGCCAGAGAGTTAAAGGTTGTATTGGAATATCAACAATGGAGGAGTTTTACCGATGTAATAGAGCGTGCAAAGATCGCTTGCCAAAATAGCGGCTATCTTGTTGCAGACCATTTTGCGGAGATCCGCAAAATGGTTGATATCGGTTCAGGTGCTGAACGAGAGATAGAAGATATAATGCTTTCCCGTTATGCATGTTATTTAATTGTTCAAAATGGAGACTCTCGAAAAAAAGTGATTGCAATTGGACAAACTTATTTTGCCGTAAAGACACGTCAGCAAGAATTAATTGAGAACTATGATCAGTTGAATGAAGAACAGAAGCGTTTAGCAATCCGCAACGAGATGATAGTTCATAATAAGTCTTTAGCTGAGGCGGCAAAAGAGGCCGGCGTTGTTGAAGCAAAGGATTATGCGGTTTTTCAAAATAAAGGGTACCAAGGATTGTATGGTGGCTTTGGGGTGAAAGAAATCCATGAACGCAAAGGCTTAAAGAAAAGCCAAAAAATACTCGACCATATGGGAAGCACCGAATTAGCGGCAAATCTATTCCGAGCTACTCAAACAGATGAAAAATTGAGAAGAGAGAATGTTAAAGGAAAAGATAAAGCCAATCAGACTCATTTTCAAGTAGGACAAAAGGTAAGGCAAACGATTAAAGAATTGGGAGGAACCATGCCGGAGGATTTGCCAACACCGGGGAAGAGCATTCAACAAATTGAGAAGGAACATAAGGGTAGGGATATGGAGATAAAATAAGAAACTCGCGTGCCTCTTGCATGATGCCAGTGAGACCTAAATTTCCGATATATCGCGACCGGTCAAACAAATCTGCCTGATTATATTGCCAAAGAATCCAGATTGCAGTTTCTGCATCGGGGTTATTTTGTAAAGTTTTATTGCCGAACTAAGAGTGATTAAGGCGATTACGTAAAGCTCGTTGTACGAGGGCGGCCTTGCGGCCGCCAATCCCTCGAAATGATGCCTTGAAACCAGCCATGCTCTCCGGACAGCTTATCCGGAGTATTTTATTCTTGGGGGGGATCGTAGAGATCGTCCGTGGTAGTATCTACCACTTTAATATCTCTCTTGCTTGTCAGATCCCCACTGGAAGTGGCAAAAATGTTTTTTGCCATGATGAGGTCCATGACCGTCCCGACTTGGGCAAGCGTAAGGCCTGCCTTTGGCTGGGGAAGGGTAATGGTAAACGCCTTACCACCTACGGTCGTAAATACCATTCTTAAAACTTTCTGGCTCGTTATTGCCATGCTCTGTCACCACCTGGAATTATTTTCTCCGGTCGGTTATTCATCGGTCAGCTCAAAAATTTTTAGGCGGCGGATATCTGTCAATGGATAATCCACCAGGCTTGATAAAGCGACAGCCACATCGTATACGTCCTGATCAGTTGCCGTTGCTTTAACGCCGGTCAGGCTTTTTTGCCGGAGAACAGGTGCGCCGCCGGCGGTAGTTCCTGTCTGATAGCGGGTCGCCATTACGGAGTCCAACGTGTTTACCACTAAAGTCATAGCTTAGCTTACCTCTTTTCCTGGTTTTCTGCTTGTCCGAAGAGCATGTCCTTTTTAGTATATGCCCATTGTTCTCTGGAGGTTCAGGAAAAGAGATTAATTTTATTCAGGATTTTCCGGGGCTTTCGGAGCTGTCATGGCCGTTTTCTCGATGCGCTTTAACTTGTTCATCGCTTTAGACATCAACTGATTGGCATGGGTGATATATAATTTGCAAGCATCCGGGTCCGCTGCGGCCATTTCTTTGATGGCGATAAAGAGTTCCTCGAATCCTTTGGCTATCAGCTCGAAGCGGGCGTCCGCCTGGGTCATGGAGAGGTTGAGTTTTAAGAGCCTGCTTTCGTATTCTATCTCGGCGATGCGCTTGGCCGCATCATTTTCATTTTCCAGGACGTCAAGCTTCCGCTGCAGCTTCAATACATTTCCCTGCTCGGCCCAGACGGCTTGCAGGTTATCTGTAGCTTCTTTTTTCGCCTGATCACGCTCATCGGATAATTTGGAGATTTTATCTTTTTGCTCAGCACAGACTTTCAGCAGGTCTTCGTCTTCTTTCCCGGCAAGCTCCTGGTTTCTCACAGATACGGCCTGTTGCAGCTGCCGGCTGCTCATGCTGCCTGCATCATTCTCAGCGATAAACTCATCCCGTTCCTCTACCGGGAGCCCAAGAAGGATGAGGGCCTGGGTGTAGGTTAGATTCGTCACCGGTGACGAATCTAACATTTCCTGATCTTCGGATGGGACAAGCAGTTTAGCCCCATATTCATCGAAGATTTGCATCATCCTATCTGCAGTTCTTTGAGAATAACTTACCGATTCCTCCAGCCATTTGCCCCACTCTCCATAGGGCAGCAGCGCTTTGGCTTCCTTTAGACGTTTTCCTACTTCGACGGCGCTGGTCAGCAGAATTTTATTGGTTTGTTGTTTAATCGTATTGATTTCAGCCGCTATCACAGGCGGCGTACGTTCTGTCAGTAAATCACGCATATTGATACCGCTCTTTCCTGTATTTTATTGGCATCATATGGGATAAGCCTGACAAGCGTGACAAAAAAATTGCAGTATCTTTTGCAAGCTTACACTTAGTAAAAGACAACCGTTTAATTTGGACCAGATAATATGATATATTAAAAATAAGAGGGTAATGAAGAAAGCAGGGTAAAACAATATGAGCGGTACAGAAGAAGAGATCCGGCGCCGGCTGTTTGAACTGCAGGATCTGAAATACAAAGAATTTGCATGCAAACTCATGCCGACGGTGAACCCGGAAACTGTGATCGGTGTTCGCACGCCGGCTCTGCGGAAGCTCGCCCGGGAGCTTGCCAAAACGCCGGAGGCTGCGGAGTTCCTCCAAATCCTGCCGCACGCGTATTATGAAGAAAATAACCTGCACGGTTTCCTGATTGAAACGATCAGGGATTATGAGGACACCACCCGTGCCATTGACGCGTTTCTGCCGTACATAGACAACTGGGCAACCTGCGACCTGATTTCACCGAAGATATTGAAAAAGCATCTGCCCGAGCTCTACGCAAAAATCAAAGTCTGGCTGGTATCCGGCCGGACCTATACGGTGCGCTTCGGGATCGGCATGCTGATGAGCTTCTATCTCGATGACGATTTCCGGCCGGAGACGCTGGAGCTTGTTGCAGGTATCCGGTCGGACGAATACTATGTTAACATGATGATCGCCTGGTATTTTGCCACGGCCTTGGCCAAACAGTACGAAGCGGCTTTGCCGTATATTCAGCAACAGTGTTTGGAGAAGTGGACGCACAACAAAGCTATCCAGAAAGCGATCGAGAGCTACCGGATTAGCGACGAAGCAAAGGCGCACCTGCGGACGCTGAAAATCCGATCTATCTGATCGGAGGAAATCTGCAAAAGAGAATAACGAATTCACAGTGGCATCATATTAACAAAATTTTACACATAACTATGTATTTTAACTTAAATATGGTATATGGAATTAATAGACAATTGATTGTAGGGATCGTAGCCTCTGTTCTAAAGAAAGCGTGGCTTTTATTCATCTCATTTATGATTTTGTTACCATTAGGTCTATATATGACAATGACTCCCAGAAACCACAAAGGGGGGATAGACGGAAATGGAGGTACTGGACTTGGCGGTGGAAGAAGATGATATAAAAAATGAAATCCGTGATTCCGAAATTAAGGTCGAAGAAAAGCCGTTAACGCTTCTCATTGTGGAGGACGATGAGATCATCCGGATTGTGATTGAAAAATTTTCCTTGCGCAAGGGCTGGAAAGTTGTTTTGGCAGAGGACGGGTATGCTGCCCTCGATGCTTATCAAATACAGGAATTTGATGTCATCGTGATGGATTGTCAGATGCCGGGATTAGATGGTTACCAGACAACGGAAGCAATCAGACAATTAGAGCGTCAGCGAGGCGCGCGCACACCCATTATCGCTATGACGGCTAATGCGTTAGAAGGGGTCAGGGAGACCTGTATTAACGCAGGAATGGATGATTATTTAACAAAGCCTGTCGAAACAAATACATTTTATGAAATGGTCGAGAGATGGGCAAAACATGATCACAAGTAAAAAGAATAACGTCTAAATAAAAGAAAAATGTCATAAAAATGATATTTTTTTTTGCTATCATGGCGTTGATACAAAGAAAGAAGGAGATGGAAAGAATGTCTACAGCAATGAAAAGTTATATTGATTCAGTAACAGCCGAAATGAAAAATGGGAAAGCAGCCTTTCTCGTCATTGTTTTTACCATCGCTAGACTTATCTATGGGTTTGGCTGGCTTACCTCTGGGCTTCACAAGTTAACATGGCTTTCTGATGGAAACATCCATTCGGCGGGGGTGATCACGAAGCTTGTTGCAAATATTGCCGGACCTGAAGTTACAAGGTTTGATCCGCTTTATATGAACAAAGCATTCGCCTGGATTGCCAACACTTTCTTCTTAGGTATGCCAGGAGTAACGGATACGCTCGTCGTTATATTTGAGATAACGATAGGTATCTCCATGATTCTTGGATTTAGAATTTTCTGGTTCGCCTTCATTGCCATGTTTATGAATACGCAATTCATGGCCAGTGGATCGTTTAACAACTTTGGTTATATCTGGACAAACTTAGCGATGCTGAAATTTTCAAAATATGCGGAGCTTATCGGAATCGATGGATTCTTAAGAGCTAGAAAGGGTATGAACTTATTACCAAATAGCGTTAACCACAAGCTGTTCAATAATGTATAGTACCTTGTAACCCCTAAAATTGTAATATATAAGATTTAGGGGTTACATGGTATTAATTAAATAAATGATCTGTAACTGTAATTAATCGGCCATGCAGAGCAAACGAATCATAAAGGTCAGACGTCTTCGGACGTTCTGGCCTTTATCATTTTTTCGCTGGAGGTACTGCCATTTGAGCAGGAAATGACGAGAAAACGTGGAATATGTTGAGATATATCTTAGGCGGGATAAGACGCTTTAAGGAGTGTGCTTCTTGTGATGGTCCTAGATAAGAGTCATGAAATCCGCACGTATATGACAAGAATCATGAGTATGACTGATTTGACACTGATGACGGAAGTCACGGATGAACAACGGGACTATTTGATGATCATAAAGTCATCGACAAAATCACTGCTGAAAGTATTCAATGAGATTGTGAATGAAGCAAAAATCCAGGCGGACAAAGCTATTGAGTGAGAAGGAGGTCGTCATCTTGAAAACAAAAATTCTGATTGCAGAAGATGACACCAGTATCCGGCAATTCTTGCATATCTTATTAAGCCGCGAAGGATATGATGTAAAGGTTGTTGGAGACGGTACGGAAGTCAGCGCGGAGTATCGGAATTACAAACCGGATCTGCTGTTGCTCGATATCATGATGCCCGGGATGGATGGATTTGAAGTCATCCGCAAAATACGGAAAGAAAGTAATCTGCCGATTATCATTTTAACGGCCAAGGAAGATCATGCAGATAAGATTTCCGGACTTATTTTAGGATGTGATGACTATATCACCAAGCCGTTTGACAGTACGGAGCTTATCTTACGTATTAAAGCGGTATTGCGCCGGGTTAAAGAACATGGGCGATTGGAAAACATTCGAGATATCGTGGAACTTCCTGGCCTGACGATTAATAATACCAGCCGCACAACCATGGTAAGAAGCCAGGAGATTGATCTGACCCCCAAGGAATATGCGCTTCTCTGGTTACTTGCCAACCGTCCTGATCAGGTCTTTACGAAAGACTTGATCCTTAACCAAATTTGGGAAACTGACTATTTTGGAAGTGATTCAGTCGTTGCCTCGCTGGTAAAACGTCTGCGGGAAAAGATTGAACCGGATGCTGCCAATCCCTATTACATCAAAACGGTACACGGAGTCGGATACAAACTGGGAGTGAAGCCCCTGTAAAGAATCAGCTCTTTTAATTTTTTTAATTAGATACTGGTAGACATAGATCCTAAATAAAATAGAAATGTCATAATAATGACATTTTTTTTTGTTAGTATATCAGAAAGTATAAATCATCCATAAAAGAACATTTATTGGAGAAAGAAGGATTAATATCTATCATCATCTAATAAAGGACATTATAATTAAATTATTGTTCGGAGCACCGTCCAAAAATATAGCGGAACCGAACCCTTCACCGAGGAAGTGTTTTATGGAAAATGCGAAAGAAAATCCGCTGAATTATATGATTGGCGCGATGATGATCGTCGTTGGACTGTTTTTTATCAGAAGGTTCAATTACTTACTGTTTCATTCTTTAGTGGAATTATTCAGCATTGCCATCGCCGGGACCCTTTTTCTGATCATGTGGAATTCCAAAAAATTTATGGAAAACAAAGTGCTGGTGTTTATTAGCATCGGCTACCTTTTCGTTGCCATGATCGATCTTTTGCATACGCTTTCGTATCAGGGGATGTCTATTTTTAAGGATTACGACTTCTATGCCAATCAGTTATGGATTGCGGCGCGATATATGGAAAGCCTGACCTTGCTGGTCGCATTCGCTTGGCCTGAAAGGGTTAACCAAATGATACACAGGGTCGGGACCCGGGGAATCATCGTCATCTATTTCCTTATAACAGCGGTCCTTTTGGCCTCTATCTTTGTATGGAAAATCTTCCCGGTCTGTTTTATTGCCAACCAAGGACAAACAGAATTTAAGATCATCAGCGAATACATCGTTTGTTCTATTTTAATAACCGGTATTTTGTTGCTTTGGAAGAACAGAAAAAATTTCGATGAGAAGACTTATAAATTGTTGATAGCCGCGATGGTCTTCACGATCTTTCAGGAACTGTCTTTTACTCTCTATAGTGATAACTTTGGCATCCTGAATATGGTCGGACATTACTTTAAAATCATCTCCTTCTACCTCATGTACCGTGCCATCGTTAAGACCGGGATTGAAGACCCCTATAATTCAATCTTCCGTGAACTGACCATTAATGAAATCAAGCTTAAAGACGCCAAAAATGCGGCTGAAGCAGCCAACAACATGAAAAGCCGTTTCTTAGCAAATATGTCCCATGAAATCCGCACACCGCTCAACTCAATCATAGGGTTTACAAATATCCTGTATGAGGAGGAGAAGGCCGCTGAGAAACGGGAAAAACTTGAAATCATCAAAAATGCCGGCAGCCATCTTCTGAACCTGATCAATAATATTCTCGAGTTCTCTAAGATCGAAGCCGGTATGATCCAAATAGAACAAAAAAGGTTTTCCATACGCAAACTGCTGGAAAACCTGAAAAAAATGTTTATGATTCAATCGCAGGAACGCCGCCTATTCTGGGAAGTGTATATGGATTCTTCTGTTCCTGAAATCATCGTAGGTGATGAACACCGGATCATGCAAGTCTTGGTCAATTTGACGGGGAACGCATTCAAATTCACCGAGTTTGGCGGCGTGAGTATCCGGGTTACCTACCGGAACGGGCAGCTGGAAATCATCGTTAAAGATACCGGCATCGGAATTCCAGAGGATAAACAAATCGTAATCTTCTCCGCTTTTGAGCAGGCCGATACTTCTTATGCAAGAAAATATGGGGGAACCGGCTTGGGACTGTCCATCACGCAAAACCTGCTGGACGTGATGGGCGGAAGCATTCGGTATGAAAGCACCGGTACGGGTTCTGAATTTATTGTATCCCTGCCGGCTGAAGCCGGGGAAATAGAATTACAGGATTATATCGAACCGGTCTTAGCGGGAACTGAACCGAATAGCACTGAGCGGATTATATTCCTGATTGTGGACAGCAGCAAACCGATTGATATGGAAGTTGTTCAAGACATCGTGAAACGAGGTTCCTGCGATGGGGTTGCAATAAAGGTACTTCCTTTCGATGCTAAAACAAAAGACAGCATGATGATCGGTAGGGCCGACATTGTCTTACTGTATGAAAATACCGGAAGCAGCACAATGAAGCTGTTGGCTGATGATTTGAAACAGGATTTTCGGACAGCATTCGTCCCAGTCATCCGCCTGAAGAAATGCAGGTCGGATCGAATCAGCTTTCAGGCGGACGCCAATGCCCTGAAATACGGAAAGCCCAATCAAGAAGACGACTTCTATTCGTTTATCCGTCAAGTCATGCAAGGCAGGGAGGCCTTCGGTACAGCCATGGTGGAAAGATGGCTTAACAAAGCAGAAGAGGAGATGGGAACTCCTGAGATGCTGCTGGAGTGCCTGAACCGTATCGTGATAAGAATAGAGGCCCTGGAGAATGCCCTTGTTGAGCAAGTGATCGAAAAAGCCCAGTCTCTGACGCATTCTCTAAAAGGAAGCGCTGGGACACTGCAAATGACGGAGGTCTATCTGAAATCCGCTGAAATAGAGGCGGAACTAAGAAAAAAACCACCCGATATGGAGAAGGTCAGGAAGAGATTCTCCGAGGTGAAGGAAATATTGGGATTGATTCCGAAAGCGTATTTTGATATGAAAAAGCTCCATCTAGAAAAACAGAAGCAGGCCTTAGGGAAATTACGAATCCTGGTGGTAGACGATAACGTGGAGAATCGGAAACTGATTGCTTATTTTCTTAACCGGATGAATCTCAATTATCAGGAAGCCGAAAACGGAGAGGCTGCACTGAAGTTGTTACATGAAGAAAGTTTTCATGTCGTGCTGTTAGATTCTCAGATGCCGGTGATGGATGGGATGACGATACTTAAATTGATCCGAGAGGATCCGGCGCTGAAAGGCATTCACGTCATTATGCAAACGGCCACGACTTTCCGGGAAGATATCCGGGAGTTTTTCCGCGCAGGATGTGATGACTATATTTCTAAGCCCATAAATTTCGGGACTCTTCAGGGCAAACTCGAGAAGTTCATCACCTGGCACGAATCAAAGAAGATGCGTACAACTACGTCCAAGGACTTTCTATGAAGACCATGTGATATGAGGACCTTGTGAAAATAATAGAGGCTAAATGGAAGAAAAATGTCATAATAATGACATTTTTTTTTGTTATCATTCTTAATATCCATAAAAGTTTGTTGAGAAATGAGGGCGAAAATATGCAAATACTTTATTCATTCAACAATGAAAAGGAAGTAAAGATCATTAGAGCGATCATAAAAGGATTATATGGTAAAGATAACATGCAGCGCTTGGAAGGTAATGATGAACTAGCCATCAGCAATAGCCGAAAGTATGAAGATAGCAAGGCTGGAAGTGTAAAAGCATGATGATACCGATAATCATGGGAAAACCGCTCCATCTCTGGCTGGGTTTGCTATTATTCTTACTGATCGTTTTTCAGATTCTTGTTGCGAGAAGAATCGTCCCTATTCCTTTTCGATGGCACCGGATCATGGGATACGTCATTCTTCTGCTAGCAATGATCCATGGTTCTATGGCAATAGGGCTCTATTGGGGAATATTTAGATTGTAAAAGTTTATGAAAATGGAGGGTTTGTTTATGAAAAAGATGCTTCTGTATATCAGCATCCTGTTGGCGATACTGACCATAATCCTTACAGGGTGCAGTCCTGCTAAGAGCGGGCAGCCGTCTGCCCAAGCGCCTGAGAAGAATTCGGTACTTATTGAGAATAATCAATTCCAACCAGCCGAGATAACCATACAAAAGGGTGAAACCATTATTTGGATTAATAAGGATGCAATGGATCATACGGCTACAGGTAAGTCTTTCGACAGCGGACGCTTGAAACAGGGCCAATCGTATCAACAAACCTTCAGTGATACAGGTACATTTGATTATATCTGTACCTATCACCCATACATGAAGGGGAAGATTATCGTCAACTAAAAAGTAAGGATGTAGAAATCGGCAGGGTAATCACAGTTGGATTAATAGATAGGGGTGAAAATCATGTTTCGTTTAAGAAAATGGATTCAAGAACAAGTTCTCATCATCTTAATTCTTATCCTAATCTTGATTTGCCCTGGCCCTGTTCATACGTCAGCTGAAGTTTTTTCTGCAGATGATAAAGTGCCAATTTATAAGATACCTATTCCGGAAAAAATGCAGCGTGATATTTGGAAACAGTGTGAGAAAAACAATTTATCGTATGAGTTAGTTTTAGCGATTTTCCAAGTAGATGGAATTAATGATGCGCAACCTCAGGACATTAATAGCGCAATTCAAGAGCTGATTGATGATCGTAACTATTGGACCGGGCAAGGATATCCTGATGAGATGGTCTTTGATCTCATCATACTATCCAGACAAACAGGAATTGAAAGCAGCAAAATTCTCCTCAATGACAGCGGCTCTTATGAAAATGATGCTTATGTTCAAAAAGTAACTGCATATAAATATGATCTCGACCAGTTACAATAACAACAAAAACCTTTTCCATTCAACAGTACATAAGAGAAAGAAGGATTGAAACTATGAAAAAATGGATTTGTACTGTCTGTGGATACGTCCATGAGGGGGCTGAACCACCAGAAAAATGTCCCATGTGCGGTGCGCCAAAGGAGAAATTTCAATTACTTGCTGATCCTGGTCAAGATGCTCATGGCTTGAATAGCCCTCCGTCCACAAGATCGTCTACCTTTGATGATGAAGCAGATATTCTTATCGTGGGAAGCGGTGCGGCTGCATTTTCGGCAGCAATCACTGCAAGAAAGCAGGGAGCCAGTGTTATCATGCTGGAAAAAGCGTCTTCCATCGGTGGAACGACCATTCGATCGGGGGGCGGTTATTGGACACCAAACAATCGGTTTCAACGTGAACGGGGGATTGAAGATAAAAAAGAGGATGCCCTTCGCTATATGTCACGATATTCCTATCCCCATCTGTACAACCCAAAGGATTTCAGGTTGGGGATTCCGCAGAACGCGTATGAACTGATCGAAGCAATGTACGACAGAGCGTCGGAGACAGTAGAGTTTCTAGCTGAATGCGGTGCCCTGAGCAGCATTCAGGAAATCAACTGGAAAGGGAAACCCCAGGTGGATTATATGGATCATCTTCCGGAAAACAAAGGAGTCCGGGGACGCGTTTTGTACGCAAAAAATCCCCAAGGGATGCAGAGTTACGGCTTTGAACTGATCAGACAACTGGAGGATTGGGCGAAAGCAAATGGGATAAAGATCATGACGGATCATCAGGTTATCCATATCCTGCAGAACGATCGGAAAGAAGTGGTCGGGCTGGAAGTCGTCAGGGGAGGAAAAGAAATCATCAGGTTCAGAGCGCGCAGGGCAGCTATTTTTGGCAGCGGAGGTTATTCCCACAACTCGGAATTAATGCTTCATTTCCAGCGGGGGCCTCACTTTGGGGGCTGCTCCGCACCGACGAATACCGGCGACTTCATTACGATGTCAGTGGAAATCGGCGCAAAGATCGGTAATATGGCCGGTGCTTTCCGAGCAGAAAGTATACTGGAAAATGCCCTTGCCTATCCTGGAGGTTCGAATAACGTATTTTATATTCCCGGTGACAGTGTCATTGAAGTCAACCGTTATGGTAAACGCATCATGGATGAAAAAAGAAATTATACGGATCGAGCCATGACCCACTTCGTTTGGGACCCTCAGCGTGCGGAATGGACAAACATGCTGGTGTTTATGATTTATGACCAGAGGACGGCTGAATTATGGCAGGGATTTCCGCCGTACCCGCTTCAAAGCAATGCGCTTCCCTCCTATATCATTTCAGGGGCTACGCTGGAGGAGCTCACGCGATCATTATCTCAGCGGTTGTCGGTATTAGCCGAACATACCGGAGGCTTTGGGCTGGCCCCTGATTTTCTGGAAAACTTAAAAAATACGGTGACCCGTTTTAACGAATTTGCCAAAAACGGCAGAGATGAGGATTTTCATCGGGGAGATTACACGTATGACAGGGAATGGACAACATTTCCGCCGACGGTTCCCGGCGCCCCTTGGCCTCCGGAAGGAAGCCGGAATTATTGTATGTATCCGCTAAGTGATCATGGGCCGTACTATGCGGTTATCCTTGGAGCGGGGACACTGGATACCAATGGCGGACCCGTCATTGACCGTCGTGCCCAAGTCCTGGATGTTCGTGGGAATCCGATTCCAGGTCTTTATGGCGCGGGAAACTGCATTGCTTCGCCGACAGCCAATGCCTATTGGGGGGCGGGAAGCACCATCGGCCCCGCAATGACTTTCGGTCATATTGCAGGGATACATGCGGCGGCCGAACCGATTAAAACAGTTCAGGAAACATAAAGAAGATAAAACAAAAAATAAAAAATAGGAGGAAATAACAATGTTATGGAAATGTTCTGTTTGTGGTTATGTTCATGAGGGAAGCGCGGCCCCCGATTTTTGTCCGAAATGTGGGGCGCCAAAGGAAAAATTCAACCTCTTATCTGAAGAAGATGCCAAAAAGATCCTGGATTCAGACCGGACCAATGACATCCACATGGAAATCATCAAATTAGCGATGAGAATAAAAGATTTAGCCAAAGAAGGCATTGAGATCAATCTTGACCCGCCATGCGTTGCTTTGTTTAAACAAGCTCATGACGAGGCCTGGGTCATCAAACAAAGAAGCAAAGCAGAAATCGCAGGCCATGTTGGACGAGGTAAGTGGTAAGTTTGAAGCGATCCAGCTTTATAGGCAGCTTGCGGAATCAATAGATCATCAACTGGCCATCGAAGTGTTGAAGGATATCGTGAATGAAGAATGTGTACATGCCGGGGAATTTCTGAGATTACGGAAAGAGCTGGTGCCTGATGAAGAAAGATACTGCCTGGAAGGCACCCAAGAAGTGGAAGAGGAGATCAAAAAGAAGCCTTGATGGGAATTGATTAAATGCGCCTTTCCAGGCGCATTTTTTAATATGAGGGGGTTGATGTATGGAGTCCAGAGTGGAGATAACCGGAATCATTGCCTCTTTCTTCGCAAAACTCGATTATAACATTGTATCTTCAACCATAAACGGTGATACGGCAACCGTGCAGCGGAGATCACCAATACGGATTTTGCGGCCGTCTTAGATGCTTACCTCGATGCGGTCATAGAATTGGCGATTGAACAGGGATTATTGCAATAAAGAAAAAATCAAACATAATGATTAAACCGGATCTGTAATTCCCCCTCATCCAGCTTGTTGCGATTAGACCACATACAGGATCGGAACATCTTTAAGTTTTTGCGCAAGCTGTTCTGTTAAGAATTGCTCTGCTTCCCCCCGCACTTCAGGACGGTAACAGTATTTTCCTCTGCCGCGCCCGGTCATCAGGGATTTATCGTATAATTCCAGCGCATTCGGAAAGGCCTCGGTGTTGATGGCGTGATGCACATAACTGTAGGTCATAAAAATGATTTCAATAAACAAGTGCTTTTTGGTATTCTCGGAGAGCTTGTCAGCCAATTCATCGATCAGCTGACCATAGAGCGCCTTCCAGTTGTCCACAAGGACGACGGGGGCAATCAGTATCCCCACTTTGTATCCGGCGTCACCCATCTGGTTAAGCGCTGCGATCCGTGTTTGCAATGAGGAGGTTCCGAACTCGACTTTTTGGATGATCTCCTGGGGGTTCATACTCATGCGTATCAGGATACGGCCCCGATGATTTAAGGGGAGCAAAGGGCCAATATGATCAAATTTGGTTGGAAAGGTCAAAAAGCTTTTTTCGCTCAGACTGAAGCACTCGATCGTCCATTCCAGGTTGCCGGTGACGGTATTTTCCAACACCAGATCACTGTTACTGCCGATTTCGAAGACAAGGTCTTTATCCGAATTCCGTGCCGTTTTAAGCAGCTTTTCCATCATTTGCTCCCGGTTGACGAAGAGCCGGAGATAGGAACATTTGTTGTAATTGCAGACCAGATAGCAGTAAAGACACATGGCGCTGCAGCCGGAGGACGTATACGGAACCAGGTAATCGGAGACTTTGTGATTAGGGGTATAGGTTAACGATTTTCGGACGCCGATGATAAGATGCCGCTTCATCCTAGCGAATTCACGGTTTTCATTTTGCCGCAATGACTCAATGTTATTGTGGTTTTCTATCGGAATCCAGGGGATTTGTGCAAATTGATCCTTTAATTTTTTCCCCAGTTTATAATCAAGGACTGCCGGTTCATAGAAGATTTTATCCGGGACCATAGTCTCACCCCTTTTTGTCTTGAATTCGTATGTTCCAATTAGTATGTTCCAAAGGGCAGAATCTATTTCGTAATAATTTACGCCCGTCGACATTGCCGATTCAAATAATACGCCCGTAATTGAAGACGTTGTTGATAAAGTTATGGATTTCCAATCGGTGGAACCTTAAAATAAGATAGACGCCTAAGTAAAACTTGCTTAACTAATTAATGGTAACATAATTTTCCATATAATTGAGGATATTCGTTTTCACGTTCAGTTCTGGGAGTCCGATCAAGAGCAGTCTCGAGGAAGCTTTAGAAGCCTTGGCTCCCGGATGTTAATGTTTTTTTTGCTTTTGTTATAGCGTTTTGTTTTTAATGTCGTAGGTTGAAGATGCTTATAGTACCCCGTTTTTAAGGAAGACCTTAACTCTATGGTGTACAATCAGTTTTCGGAGGAAATACAGGATGATTGATAGCCCTGTAATCTCCGGTACATAAGATGCCGGATCAGTCATTAGGCTGGTCCAATCTGCTTGAATCCATGACGCTTCGGTTGACGCATAAAATTTCAGGCCATGAAGCGGCCAATAAAATGTCTGAGGAATCACCCACATGGCGTCAAAGATGTCATGGCAAAGACAGCTTCCGGCCAGCACCAGCCAGCCATTCTTTCGGTACCGCTGCCAACGGTAGTATCCGATCCCCAATAAGAGAAACAGAAACAATACGGTGTGTGCAAATACCCTGCCGGTATGAAAGGTTTCTGCAAACAAAAAGCGGCCGATCGGTTTATCAATCAAATCGGGCAAAATGGACCCGACAAAGACGACTCTATAATCAATTTGAATGTTTCCTAAGGATTTTTCAGCTGCTTTGGCAGCTAACCCTGTCAATCCCAAATGTCCAAAGAAAATCATAGCTGATACCTTACCATTTAAAATATCCTTAAGGTCGGTCTGCTTGATCGGACAAACCGTAAGGACTATATTCTAACACAAAATGAAAGTAATTCATAAAAAATTTTGGACCAATAAGCGAGACAGGCCATATGATGTATAGTGCCATAAAGCTCCTCTTAATATAAAAGAAGAAACCTGGTGTGGGCGGCCAGGTTTTTTCTCCATAGAATATTTGAAGAATATAAGATACAATTTATAAGAGCTGAATAAGCTGATATGCCAAAATTTCCGGTTTCACCGGAAGCATCCCCACAGCCGAAGATCTTGCTCAGGAAGTATTTCTCCGCTTATACAACTTGGATTGGACCCAAATCCATCATCCGGATGCCTGGCTTACGAAATGCAGTTTTTATGCCGCCTGCAATTATAATCTGTTCCGGTAAACACACTCCTTGCCGGCAGCAGTGCAACGCCTTTTGATCCCACCTCCGTCTTCTATGGCAGTGGCTCGCCGAGCGCCCTGATGCTCGTTTACTGCGCCGTATATGTACTTCTGATTTTGCTGCTGGGAGTCCGGACATTTGCCCGCAGGGACATATAAGGTAGGCTACACCATTTGTGGCCCATATAAATAAAAAATCCACACCTATCAAGGCGTGGATTTACCATCTCCTCACTGGTCACCGTATCGCCATTATAAATTACAGGCAGGTCAAGGCATGGTGATGTAAGTATAATTATGATAAACTATCAAGTAGAAATATATGGAATGTAAGGGGAGCCGGCCATGTCCGAATTCAAGAATAAGATTGCCTTAGCCAGATCGCTATGGGCAAACAAGCAAATTATCAGGGTCAAACCTTCAATCAATTGGTTCCTGGTGAAATACATGGGGAAGTTCCGTTTGCTGAATGTTGGCGGGCAGCTGGTCCTTCATTCCCATTTGCCCCCGATAAACAGCAAAGCCTTTACCCGCTTTATCAACGAGCACCTTCTGGCAAGGACGGAGGGGCCCTCCCATGCTCAAATCAGCCTGACCGATGCTTGTCCTCAACATTGTGCCTATTGTTACAATAAGAACCGAAGCGGGGAACTTCTCAATACGGCAGAAATCAAGCAGCTTATTCAGGATCTAAAGAAAATGGGTGTTTTCTGGTTGGGCTTTACCGGCGGGGAACCGCTTCTGAACAAAGATCTCGTGGAGATCGTCCAAAGCGCCGGAGATGATTGCGCCATTAAGCTGTTTACCACAGGCATGGGCATTACCCAAGAGCTGGCGGCGGAGCTGAAGCGGGCGGGCCTTTGCTATGTCTCAATCAGCCTGGACCATTGGCAGGAGGAAGAACATGACCGGATCAGAGGATGCCATGGGGCTTTCCGGGCGGCGCTTCAGGCGATCGAAATATTTAAAAGCACAGGTGTCCATGTCGGTGTATCGACGGTCATCTCCAGGGAGATGCTTCAGAAAAATCAGGTCGAGAAATTTTTAGCGTTCCTGATCAGCCTTGGGATTGATGAAGCCTGGCTGAGTGAAACCAAACCCACGGTGGAGGCCTTTTGGCATGAGACTGCAATCCTTACTGAAGAAGAACGTTTGAGCCTTGTGCACTTGCAGGATAAATACAATCAAGAGCGAAAAATCACGGTCAATTATCTTGGGCATTTTGAAGGGGGAGAGCATTTCGGCTGTAATGCAGGCCATAAAATGGTCTATATCGATGCCTTTGGCGAGGTAAGCCCGTGTGTATTTACGCCGATAACCTTCGGCAATGTTCGGGATAAATCGGCGCAAGCCGTTTTTTCGGAGATGAAAGCGCATTTTCCGTCGGAAAGCAGCTGCTTTATGAACAAAAACTATGCGTTGCTGAAAAAATATGCTAAAGGGCAATCGCCCCTTAGCAAAGAAGATACGCTGGAGATGATGAAGGAAGTCCGGTTCAGTCCGTTGTCCGAATTTTTCCGGCTCTATAATAAGGGGTAAGGCTATCGGAATGTAGCCGTGGGAATGAAATGATTGGAATGAAGCTATAGGGATGAAGTTATCGGGATGAAATCATCGGAGGAAGAGGCGGGAATGAAGTAATGGCGATAGGGTTATGGGGGTATAGGTTATGAGCTTGTATAAACGGTTCAGCTTGTTTGCAGCAGGAATATTTGCCGTGGTAGGCCTGATTTTTTTGTTTTTTCCTAATGCGGCCCTGGTATTCTTTAACCATATTTCCGCTTATTTTGGATTGCCTGAAACTCCGTTGCAAGGCGCTGGGTTTTATCTGATACTGGCGGCTGCTTACATGTACCTTGTTACTTTGCTTGCAATCCTGATGTACCGAAACCCGGCGCAGCACAGCTATCCGTTTTTATTGGCCCATGCCAAACTGGCATCTTCTATCCTTTCTCTGTTTCTATTTTTCATTTACCGGCCCTACCTTATTTTTTTGGCCAACTTCGTTATTGACGGGTTGATTGGTTTAGCGGCACTGTATTTTTACCTGAAAATAAGGAAAACCGGGCTTAGCGGCAATGCTTAGCACTTTTGGCAAAGACTGAATAACAGGGAGTCAATGATGCTTCTGAAAATCATCCAACGCTGCCTGCCTGAATGGATCAAGAGGAAAAAACTGAAGGAATTGTTCCGCTTAACGGCGGATGCTTTCCAAAGTGAGCCGCCGGAGCTAAAGGGGCTTTCTTCGGCTGCGCTTCTCCAGCAATACGCTTTATTTACCAAGGAACAAGCAGAAAATGTCTTACAGGGCGGACGCCCCGTTGAACAAGTCAAACAGCGGCTGTACCAAAATGCTGATCGATTCGGACAGAACTTGAGAAAGACCCTGCATATCCGAACCTGGGAAGAGGCTGTTACGGCATTGAAGGTAATTTATCAGTTGATCGACATTGATTTTCAATGGGACCGGCAGGGAGAAATCGTGATCCAGCAGTGCTATTTCAGCCGTTATTATTCCGGGGAAGTCTGCAAACTGATTTCCGCGCTGGATGAAGGGCTGGCCGCAGGGCTTTCAGGCGGCGGCAGGCTGTGTTTCCAGCACAGGATCACGGAAGGCAATGAATGCTGTCAAGGATATTTTCAAAGGGAACTTCAGGTAAAAAAGTAAGGATGGTTCAACATGAAAAGGGTAATCGTCGTCGGCAGCGGTGCGGGAGGGGCTGCCGCGGCCAAGAAACTGCAGGGGAAGTTTCAGGTGACAGTCCTGGAGGCAGGCCGGGAATTCAAGCCGTTTTCTATTAATTTATCTGTCCTGGAAAAGCTAAGAAAAACCGGACTGTTCTTTGATGAGAGGGAAATACAACTGCTGTTTCCGTCGATGAGCGTCAAGAAAACCCCGGACAGCATGGTGATGGTCAGCGGGAAGGGCTTAGGCGGGACGACCACGCTTTCGGCAGGAAATGCGCTGCGTATGGACAAAGGGCTTAAGGACCTTGGCATTGATCTAAACGATGAATTTGAGGAGCTTTACCGGGAAATCCCTGTCACCGATGACCATTGGCCCAAATGGCAGAATTCCACAAAAAGGCTGTTTAAGATATGCACGGAAATGGACCTGAAGCCTGCGCCTCTGCCCAAGCTGGGCAATTATCAGCGCTGTACCGGCTGTGGGAGATGTGTCCTGGGCTGCCCGTATCATGTCAAATGGGACAGCCGTCAATTTCTGAACGCTGCACAGGATTTGGGTGCGAAGCTCATCACAGGCTGCCAGGTAGTAAAGCTTGTTATGGAAAAGGGTCTCGTAAAAGGGGTTCAGGCCCAAAAAGACTTCAACACCGTATTTTATCCGGCAGATCTTGTGATCCTGGCGGCAGGCGGATTTTCAACCCCCGTCATTCTTCAGAATTCGGGGATCGAATGCGAAAACAGGCTGTTTGTTGATCCGGTTCTTTGCGTGGCTGCCCGGCAAAAGGGCAGCCTTCAGAACAAAGAGCTTTCGATGCCCTTTGCCGTACAGAGGGAGCATGCTATTTTATCCCCTTATTTTGATTATCTGAGCTTTTTCTTTCATCCTAGCTGGCGGTACCCCGCTCAGGATATTGTATCTCTGATGATTAAGCTGGCGGATTCAAGCGCTGGAACGGTTGATCACAAAAACATCAGAAAAAAGCTGAGCGATATAGATCAGGAAAGATTGCGGGAGGAAGTCCGGCTTTGCACCGAGATCCTTCGCAGGTATGGGATAAAAAAAGACGATATTTTCCTGGGAACGGTCAATGCCGGACACCCCGGCGGCATGCTGCCGCTTACCGCAAACGAAGCCGTGACCTTCCACAGCCCCAAGCTGCCTGAAAATCTGTATGTCGCTGATGCAACGCTGTTCCCTGAGTCTTTGGGGAATCCGCCGATTTTAACAATCATGGCGATGGCGAAGAGGGTCAGTAAAATCATCATTGACAAAAATGGCCTGTAAAACAGGCCATTTTTATATCCATTATGGACGCCGATATCGTAATGGAAACAGGTAGATTTGCCAAATTCGCTGATTTCTTTTTCGACGGGATGAATTTTCTAACGCAGCCGAAGGTGGATGATGAAGCCAGGAGAGGATGGCAGTCAATCATTTGACAAAAAAGAAAATAAGTGCTCAAGCGATCAGTATTGAGGTGAATGGAGAAGGAAAGGGCAAGAATAATCAATTGGCAGCAGGGTATCTATCCTCTACTGAAGAGCTTTTTCCTTGATGCTGTGATATTCTTTGATTCTTTGCTTGAGCTCTTCAACCGTTATGCCTTTTTTTTCAGCGATTTCCTTAAGTTTCGCTTCATCCATTTTTCCGTGGCCTTTGCAGCATTTACCTTCCATCATCCGCTTTTTCAGTTCTTCGACCGTAATACCTTTTTTCTGGGCGATTTCTTTGAGCTTTGTCTCCAGTTGGACTTTAGCTTCTGCCTTAGAAATTCCCTTTTCTTGCGATATTCTGTCGATCATTTTGTCATAGCAGGATGGGGATTGTACGTTCGGGCTATTCTGCTCCGTAGCAGCAATTACCACGAAAGACAATGACAAAGTAAAAATTAAAGCAACGGTTAGGGATAATGCAATTAACTTTGTTTTGTTAATTATAAGCCCTCCTTTATTTTTACTTGCCCTTTCCAGTCTTTATTTTAAGCAGCTTAGAAGGAATCATACTTCTAAATGAAAAAAGATGGATGAAAAAACATTTAATTTTAACCTAAAATTATTGCACTCAATCTATTGATGGTATAAAATACCAATAAAACATACGTTCTAAGAAGAGCAAAAAAAGGTTATTAATGGAACAATCATTCGGAGGTCCCTGGTATTTAATTGCTTACTGCTGCAAACGGGAAGGAATGGAACAAAAATGTTTGAAAGGGAGAAAAGTGTCATGTTTCAAATTGAATTTTCGGAGCGTAAAGCTCAGCCTGCTCTGGTGGTCAGGACGAAAACGGCCGTGGCCGAACTGCCGAAAGTGATCGGCGAAAGCTATGGGAAGATCATGGGATATCTGAATGAACTGGGTGTCCAGCCGATCGATGCTCCATATACCGCCTACTACAACCTGGATATGGAGAACTTGGATGTAGAAATGGGGTTCCCCGTTGCTAAGCTTTTCCCGGATAAGGAGGACATTCATGCTCGGGAGATTCCAGCCGGCAGATTTGCCAGCTGCATTTACAAAGGACCCTATAGCGGGATGCAGCAGCCTTATAACGAAATGTTCCGCTGGATCGAAGAAAACGGCTGCAAACCGGCAGGCGAGTATTACGAATACTACTATAATGCCCCCAGCGATGTTCCGGAGAGTGAACTTCTGACCAAAATTGTAATGCCGGTTATTCAAAAATAAAATCCTGGATTCGCAAAACCTCCTTACAATTTTTGTTTGGAGGTTTTACATCTATTTACATGAGAGGAAAACATATCAACTGGTAGTGAAAGGAATGAATATAGTACAATTCTCTTATGGAAACATCATGATTTGGCAAGAAATAAAACAAAAGAGGAAAGCAGATTGTACATAAAATTATTACGGTACCTTCGATCCGGTGGATTGCTTATGCTTTGTTTTCTTTTTTTCACCGGATGGATGACAAGCGCAGCAAATGCAGATACGACTCAAATCGATCGAATCTATGGTTCAGACCGTTATGCGACAGCGGCAGCCATTTCCCAGAGAGGATGGGAATCGTCCGAGTATGCTGTCTTGGCCCGCGGTGATGACTTTGCAGACGCCCTCTGCGCGGGACCACTGGCGGCGAAGTATCATGCTCCGATCCTGCTGACGGAGTCTGAATCCCTGAATGTTGATGCACGGAGTGAGATTCAACGGCTTGGTGTCAAGCGTGTATTTATTACAGGCGGGACTTCCAGCATCTCTGCGGAGATTGAGACAACGCTGCGTGAAGCCGGGGTGATCGAGATTGTTCGTCTCGCCGGTAATGACCGCTATGAAACATCAGTAAAAATTGCCGAAGCGTTAAACAGCAACAAGATGATTCTGGCGACAGGGCAGAATTATCCGGATGCACTCTCCATTGCGGTGGTGGCAGCACAAGCGGAAATACCGATCTTACTCGCCGGTAAAGACAAGCTGCCGCAAAGCGTCAAGGAATATGTGCAAAAACAGACCATTCAGCAAGCCTATATTGTTGGAGGTACAGGCGTAATCAGCGAGGGGGTAGCCCAACAAGTGCCGGGAGCTTTCCGGTTAGCCGGGTCTGACCGTTATGCCACCAATGCAGCGGTTTTAGAGCACTTTTCCGGCCAATTAGACCTTGCCCGCTTGTTTGTTGCGGTGGGTGAGGGGCCCAAAGGGACAGAGTTCGCCGATGCTTTGACTGGTGCTGTACTGGCTGCTAAATCATCATCCCCGCTTATTCTCGTCCGTGACACCCTGCCGGAGGTCACGCAAAAATATCTCAAAGGGAAGATCACACCTTTGACGGTTGTGACGGGACTTGGCGGAGAGAATGCGGTTAAATCTTCGGTCCTGCAGCGGATCATTAATTTAGCCAATACCAACGATGGCAAACTTTCAGTATCTCCGGCGAGTACAATCGTGGGAGCCACTAAGAATATATACCTGGTCTATCTTCCTGGGGAGGACATGAACAACGGAACCGTGGAGTTCTTCCTTCCGGATAGGTACTTGGCGATAGCCGGACAGGATAAAATCACGATAAACGGAATCTTAAATTCATTAACCTCTGAACAGATTTCCGATGCTGGACAAAGGGTCAAGATATCGGGGCTGAACGTTACGACCGGTCAAAAAATAATCCTGACGCTTAATGACAAAAGCGTTCAGGACGTTGGCAACTACACTTTTAAGGTGGTTGCGGATGCAGATGGCTCAGGAATTCTCAGACCAAGCTCAGGAAGTCTCACGGAGTCAAGAACGCTTCCGGTCCGTTTCCCGAGTCTTAAAGTGGGGATACAGCTGCTCTCTTACAACCGGCCGGCCACGCCTTTATCCCCCAAAGGATTTGTGATTCATTCCACAGCGGACCCTGGGGCCACCGCGCAGAGAATAGTTCAATATTTTAATTACCCTAACCGTTATTCCTCTACCCATTATGTTGCGGATTGGACTGAAACCGTGCAAATGATCCCGGAAGACGAAGTGGCCTGGCATGCTGCCCAAACAGCCAACCAAAGGTACCTTTCCGTAGAAATGTGTGAACCGGAGGGAAATCAGCCCGAGCAGTTTAAAAAGGTCTGGGATCAGACCGTCCTTTTGGTTGCAGATGCCTGTATCCGGTATGGTTGGGACCCTCAAAAGGATATCTTCAGCCATATGGATATCTCTTATGCCTATCGGGAAACAGATCATATTGACCCCATCCCGTTCCTGAAAAAATATAACAAGACCTGGCAGGATTTGTTGAATGCAATTCAAGCAAAGATGGTTGAACTGCAAACGAATTAATCCTATGCCAAGAGAGTTTCAGCATCCTTTAACGTATCAATAATATGGATCTGCTGAGGACAGACGTCTTCACAGTTGCCGCAGGCAATACACGCGGAAGGCTTTGTGCTGCCCAGCATCAAGGCAATTTGATAAGCCCTTTTCGCACCTTGTAAATCACCAAAGATCATATTCCGGTTCATGGCATCTAAAAAAACCGGTATGTGAATTTGCTGCGGGCATCCTTTGACACAATACGCACACGCGGTACAAGGGATAGAGGGAATCGCATGGAGAGCCTCTCGTGCCCGTACGATCACGGCCGTTTCTTCGGGACTTAAAGGCCGGAAATCCTCCATATAGGAAAGATTGTCTTTCATCTGCTGGGTGGTAGACATCCCGCTGAGGACAGTGATGACCTTGTCCAAAGAAGCGGCAAAGCGAATGGCCCAAGAGGCTAAAGAAGCTTTCGGATCGGCTTCTTCAAGTATTTTCCGGACACTGCCGGCCGGGTTGGCCAGTGCGCCGCCCTTGACAGGCTCCATGACAATGATCGGTTTGCTATGCTTAAGTGCCACCTCATAACATTGGCGCGACTGGACGGATTCGTTCTCCCAATCGGCATAGTTGATCTGGAGTTGAACAAATTCTGTCTCCGGGTGTTCAGTCAGGATGCGATCGAGTAAATCAGCCTTGTCATGGTAGGAAAAACCGATATGACGGGCAAATCCCTTTTCTTTTAGCTCCAGCATATAATCCCAAATACCGAAGTCGTCAAAGACTTTCTTGCGGCTTTCACTCACATTATGCATCAGATAGTAATCAAAATATCCGGCTCCTGTGCGCCTAAGTGAAGTATGGAGCATCTCTTTGGCCTCTGCGGCAGTGGAGACTGCCCAGGCCGGAAGCTTAGTAGCAAGCTGAAAGCTCTCACGGGGATAGCGGTCAACAAGGGCTGTTTTTATGGCCGCTTCCGACTTTCCGTTGATGTAGCCGTACGCCGTATCAAAGTAAGTGAAACCCTTGGCCATGAATAGATCAACCATTTCTTTGGTCTGCGCAATATCAATTTCTTTTTCGATCATCGGAAGCCTCATCAGACCAAAACCAAGCTTCCGTATATTTTTGCCTAAGTAGTCCATGATTTATCTCCTGCCACTGTTCACGTGCAATAAAAATTTTCAATAAATAGAGAATAAAGTAGATTTGCCATTCCGTCAAGCATACGGCAGGGGAGGTATGTATAGCTCTAAGTCAGGCTCTCTGCTGTCTGGGAGTATTGTCTGGGAGTATTGGATGATTGATTTTAATATTGTTCTATATTGAATCTTATTTTGCTTCTGCTAGAAATATCTTATAATGGTATTGACCTGATTAAGGAAATACTGGCGGAATAAAAATAAGTAATTGCTGTAAGGAGGCCTATATGAAAAAGAAATATATCATCTTCATGATTATGGCAATCTTAATTTCCTTCACATTGACAGGATGTATACCGGGAGATGGCACGTATACATCTGAAAGACCGGCAGGGTTTTTATGGGGCGTTTGGCATGGGTGGATTGCGCCCATTTCACTGATTGTCGGGTTATTTAAGGACAATATCAGCATCTATGAGACTGTAAATACAGGCTGGTGGTATGATCTTGGCTTCTATATTGCTGTGATCAGCGGCTTCGGTGGGGTGTCCTTATCCCGAAAGAAAAAGAAAGAGAAAAAGGAATAATGGCCTTGACTTTCCCCCGTAGTGGAGGGTTTATACTGCTTGCAGGGAGTATGAACTACAACATTGAAATGAAAGAATTTGAGGAAATGACAGTCGCCGCGATCCGTTATAAAGGCAGGTACAGCGACGTCGGGAAGTACATTGGGACCATTTATAAGGGAGATTTATCATAAAGGTCCCGGAATGATTTTCAGGGGGAACCCCAATAAGTATGTTACGGAAATTGTCATGCCGATTGAACAGGAAGGTAGAGATAGCTGAATTTACGCATCAAATTGTAAGTAGCAAACGAATATTTAGCTAGGCTATAATTTTTTAGGCACCGAAATTTCGGTGCCTTTTCTGTATGATGATGTAACGAACTGTTCATTTTTTTAATTAGATTCTTTTTAACATTCCTTCCACTTACTCATAATAAATAAATTAGGGCATAAATGTTCTTTGCGAATAATGTAAGTCTTACCTTTTCTATCAATGAATCCTTCATCAACAAGTTCGTTAATTAATTGACAGGCTACCGACCGGGAAATTCCAATCAAATCTGCAATTTCTTGCTGGGTTAATTTTATATCGATTCTGATTCCGCCTTCGATTTCTACACCATGATCTTGGCCTAAAGATAAAAAAGTGCTTTTTAATTTTTCTTTGGCATGCATAATCTTATTACCCAATATATTTTGATTTAAATTAGCTAAATAATTGCTCATTTTAGATAATGTAGTTTGCATTAAAGTGGGTTCATCCATCAAAAGTTTTTCAAAATTGGCCCGATCTATACAACATATTCTAGATTCTATTACAGCAACACAAGAAGTATAATTATAAACATTTTGCTGGAAGAAAGTATCGTATCCGACGATTTCACCTGGAGATACATAATCAAGAATGGTTTCTGTACCACATTCATTTACTCTAAAAAGCTTCAAGACGCCATACATCAATATAAGAATGGTATCAGCCGCCTCATCCTGTTTAAAAATATATTCGTCAACTTTATATAATCTCTTGCTGGCAAAAGAGCACATCTTGTCACGTATTCTTTGGTCCAGAGAATCAAAAGCCGGTATATTTTTTAAACAAAAATGAACTTTACTATTCATCACATTCATCACATACACCCACCCATTTTAATTTTTAACATATACTTACCCAAACAAAGTGTTTTTACAAATCTTTATCCTCTATTTATTAATCAAGTATATATTTAAATAATTTTTGGATTTGTATGGAGACCTTCAGACCTCATAGGTGATTAAACCCTCAGAATTAATGACCAAAGCTGCAACAGAATAAGCATTTTGCAATGCCTGAATAGTTACTTCTGCTGCGTCAAAAATTCCTTGCTCCACAAGGTCCACATAACAGTCTGTTAATGCATCATACCCATATCCTTGGGGTAAAGTCATGATTTCTGAGATAACCTCCAAGGAGTTACGGCCATTATTTTCGGCGAGAATTTTTACCGGTAGTTTTAAGACTTCCGATACAATTTTGTTTCCTATCATTTCACCCTTATTAGCACTTTGAACAGTTTCCAAAATTTTTGCTGCTTCCAGTAAAGCAACTCCGCCTCCGGGTAAAACACCATGCTCAATCCCTGCTCTTGCAGAGTTCAAGGCATCTTCTACTAAATATTGTTTTCTGATCGCTTCTGCTTCTGTAGCACCTCCTACTTTAACAGTACAGATCTTTCCATTCAGCCATCCTAATCTCTCCCGAAGCTTACCTTTGGTCCAATCGTCCTCGGCATCCACTATGCGCGCTTTAACTTGTTGGGCTCTTTCCTCTATCTCGGTCTTAGAACCATACCCGCCAATTATGGAAGTGCTTTCTTTTTGGACAATTACTTTTTTAGCTCCGCCCAGATGTTGGCTGAGTACTTCCTCCAAGGTAATCCCATTTTCCTCAGAGATTACCATTCCTCCTGTAAGTGTGGCAATATCTTCCAGATAAGCTTTCCGCCTCTCCCCGTAACCAGGGGATGTAACGGCAGCGATCTCCATGGTTCTATTTATTTTGTTGGACACTAACAACTTCAATAGTTCCATTGAGATGTCCTCAGAAATAATAAGCAAGGGCCTTTGACTGGAAACAACACTTTCCAGAACGCTCATGATTTGATAGATATACGTAATCCTCTCATCAACAATCAGAATCAATGGATTCTCCAACTCTACACAGGCCTTTTCCTGCTTATTGATCATGAGAGGAGAAAGATATCCTTTGGCAAATTTAATGCCATCCACAATATCTAAGATTGTTTCTTGTTTTTTACCCAGTTCAAACTGGATGATTCCATTCATTCCTACTTTTTGATAGGCCTGGGTAATGATTCCTCCAATTTCCTCCTCACCGGATGAAACGGTCGCTAGTTGTTGGATTTGTTCTATTGTTTTTACTTCAGTGGCATTTTCTCTAAGCTTGGTTATTACTAAGTCAATTGCCTTACTCATACCCTGCAATATATCCAAAGAATTCTCGCCGGCTGCAACGTTCTTTATTCCCTCCTGTACAAACCCCTGTGCCAGAATAATCGAAGTAGTCGTTCCGTCTCCAGCCATTTTATTCGTCTGTCCAGCGGCTTGCTGGAGAATTCTGCAACCAAGATTCTCAAAGGAATCTTGGAGATCGATACGCTCTACGATGGTTACTCCATCGTTTGTAGTCGTAGGAAAACGGGGCCTTCTTTCTTCAAAAACGACATTATGTCCGTTTGGTCCTAGTGTTGCCTTCACACAATCGGTAACCAGGTTGATCCCACGGACCAAAGCATTCCTGGCCTTTTCACCTTTTAGAATCATAGACTCCATGCAATTAACCCCTTTTTGCTTTTAATTGTGAATAAATATTTTAAAATTGCTTTTTCTGCACTCAGATTAGCTCTGCCGGTTTCTGAAGGTATACTTTAATATTTCCTACACTTACTCAATAAGTAGTCAGATCTTTAAGCTCAGGTTGAGACTTGGTAAACAGCCCTTCACCCACCACAGCCTCACAGGTTAATAGCATGGAAGCGGAACTGATACTGTTCCTTAATGAGCTAATTATGGTTAAACTGGGATCTACGATACCTCCTCTCAGCATATCCGTCATCTGATTGGTAACAATGTCGAAGCCAACCCAAGATTGTACGGAGTTGAGTGATTTAATAATTTGCACATAGTCTTTGCCGGCATTTTTCAGCATTTGGATCATGGGTTCTTCCATGGCTTTGATCACGATTTCATAACCCTTTGCTAATCCATCATTTAATTCGTTCTTGCCTGCCAGCTTTATACTTTCAAGTTCGTCTTTTAAGTTCTGGGCCACCCACCAGGCTGCTTTCCCACCCCCCGGCAAGATACCGGATCTCACAGCTGTCTGGGCTGCGTGAACCCCATCTTCCACCCGGTATTTCAATTCCTGCATTTCAATGTCGGTTATGCCCCCTACTTGAATAACAGCTATACCATCTGACAAATTGGCAATTCGATTCTTGAAAACATCTTGCTCTTTTTTACTAGAACTCATCTCTAACAAGGCTCTGAGCTGCCTGATGCGCTTTTCTATCTCCTCTGTTTTACCCTGACCATTGCTTATAACGGTCTTCCCGCCTGTCACGACGATCCGGTCCGCCTTCCCGCAAGTTGATACCTTACAACTATCTAAAGAACTTCCCAACAACGTAGAGACAACACTGCCACCCGTATACACCGCAATATCTTCAAGAAAATCTAGTCTCTGCTGTCCGGAACCTATCGCTTCAATGGCTACCCCGTTTACCCTGCCGCTCTTCTTGGCCCAGACTAAAGCACCTAAAGCATCTCTTCTAATATCATTGGCTATTAGCAGCAAGCTTCTTTTGTTAGCGACACACCAATTGAGAATCTTATCCATTTCATTGACTGTTGTTATAGGGCAGTCAGTCATAAACACAAACGCTTCCTCAAGTTCAATCACCATACGGTCACCTTTGGTAATGAAATTGGGGGTGGTATATCCTTTCTCAATTTCCAGACCGGAACTTACTTCGACGAAGCTCCTCTTTTGTTGGCTGGAACCCACTGTAATAATTCCGTTTATACCCACCCTTTCCATGGCTTCGGCAATGAGCTTTCCTATTTTCATGTCTTTCGAGGAAACCGTTGAAACACTCAGTATTTTTTCAATCGAGTCAGCAGGAATACTCATTTTTTCTAACTTGTCGCAGGCTGATTGCAAAGCCAACTCCATGCCTTTTTTCAGTTGTTGTGAATTATAGCCGGCCTCCAAGAGTTTCATCCCTTGCCTTACCATAGATGCGAACAAGACAATGGAAGTCGTTGTTCCATCGCCAACTAAATCGTTTGTCTTTTGTGCTACTTCTTGACAAAGTTTTACGCCAACGGATGGAGCCGGATCTAAAAGGACAATATGCCGGGCTACGGTTACACCATCTTTTGTTATCAATGGATAACCATATCTTCTTTCGATGATCACGTTTTTCCCCAGGGGACCCATCGTCGTTTGCACCAAATCTGCCACGGCATATACACCTTTGGCTATTTCACTTCTTACTGTTCCTGAAAAACCCAAGGATGAACCGATTGTTAATCGCATAAAACATTCTCCTGTCTTGTTAAGAGACTATCACCGAATACAAATCTAACAATTCCGAATTTCAACAACGACCCCGTCTTTGATTACAATTTCCGCTGCGGTAGCCTCTTGCAAGGTTTGCCCGATTTGAAGTTCGTAGGGACCTTCTACGGAAGCAAGGACTATTTCTTCACCGATCTTAAATTGACTGACTCTCTTTATTGATTTGTTTGGTCGTATTGCTCTTAGAACCTTCTGTAATTAATTCTTTTATTAGAATTTGTCTGAAAATTGTAATGCTTGACATCTATTTCTTCCTTCCGCATCCTAAATCGCAGCATTAGGCTTGCTCTCCAGCTCTTTGCCTATATTATATCGTTTTTAAGTTTTTTAATGCTTTTGATATTTTCCATCAAGACAATAGGCATCTCTGTGCTGCCAAACCGCATGGGCATACCTCCTTGTTAAATTATTTTTAACATTTGATAAGTATTGAGAACAGTATAGTATCTAATTTTTTTTATGAGCTTAGTAGCGACTAAAGAATATTTGACTCGCTCAATAATAAGCCAAAATAGAATATGTAAAATTATTTTCCGGATTCTCTAGGTACCTTTGACAAAATTGAGATTTTGTTAGAAATATGACAGAAATATTTTTGGTAATAGCTATACTTATCACTAAGGACTATTAAGAAAAAAATGTGAGGTAGGGAGGTGAAATTATGGGGACTTTTCTTGTTTTTTTAGCTGGGGCTCTTTTCGTGGCAGGGATTATTTACATTATGTTACCCAAGGCGAAATCTGGTAAAAAATGGTTGACTGTGATTAACTGGGTTCTTTATGTTGTTTTCTTTTTGGACTTTGGGACAGGAGTATCTTTTATCTATGTTAATGCCGGTTATAACCATGCCAAGGCAGTAAGTGTCTCTATCTTCGTGTTTATGGGCAGCGCAGTCGTAATTGGTTTGATTTTGGCTCGCTTCTTAGGCTTCTTAGGTTTCTTAGGAGGTAAATCAAAAGTAAAGGGGGTAAGTCTTAGTGAATAAGGACGTTAAGAACGTAGAAGAAAATCGCACTAATAAAAAAGAGATGAGTCGAAGAAGTTTTCTGTTAGGCAGTACCGCTTTGGCTGCAACTGCCGGTGTTTTGGCTGCAACTGCGGTTCCTGGCGTAGCTAAAGCAGCAGATCTCGGCTACAAGCTGAATTATGAAAAAGGAAAACCCGGGCAATGGTCTATGATGAAACCGGAAGCGGACTATGGTGGTATTAATGTAAACTACGTTAATCATAACAAAGAATGGTTAGGTTCTACGCAAATTACTGGGGAGATACCAAGGTACCGGCAGTATGACGGCGGTTTTATGAGGTCAATACGTAATGAGCTGGGACCAAAATCAAAATACGGTACACTCAGCTTTGATAGCCGTCGCTATCCGCTGGCCACCGGACTTGCAACTGTTTACAACAATTTAGCTACACTCTGTGAAGGCAAACCGGCACAAGACAAATTGCCTATTCCTGACCCGGAAAAAATGTCTATGAATATTAAAGATGTTGCCTATTTTTTAGCCGCCGACGAAGTTGGCATAGGACTGACACCGGAGTTTGGACCTTGGGAAAGCATGATTACAGATAAGGCAGGTATGATGGCGGGAAAACCTTACGAAGAAGTTTGTAAGCCTAATGTTGTAAGTGCTGCTACTCATCCATATGTCATTGGTATATTGGTTGATAAACATCTGGAAACATTTTTGGGATCTAACGGCTATGACGGTATCTCCAATTCTCAATCTAATAGAGCAGACATGATTCTATCAGGAATTGTCATTTCCATAGCCGCATATATCAGATCTCTCGGTTATGAAGCTGTTGCTTCTCACCAGGGAAAAGAGTATGTTGTTGGCACTCCGGTTGCTATTGCCTGCGGTTTTGGTGAACAACCCAGGGTACTTCAGGCGACAGCTCATCCCAGACTAGGTTTCAGACACAAGATTGCCTGTGTGTTGACAAATATGCCGCTAGCTCCTGATAAGCCTATTGAATTTGGTGTCAAGGACTTCTGCCGTGTATGTAAGAAATGCGCCATAACCTGTCCCGCCCAGGCCATCAGCTATGATGACGATGAAGTAGTTTATAATGGCTATAAGCGATGGAATTTTGATATGGAGGCTTGTCTACATTTCAGAACTGAAAATGAAGAAGGTGTCTGCTGTGCCCAATGTATGAAGGTCTGCCCCTGGAACTCCAAGGAAGACTCCTGGTTCCATAAAGCGGGTATTACAATCGGCGCCAACGGTAGCACATCTGCAAGTCTACTGGTTAAAATTGACGATATGTTTGGGTATGGCACAGAGGTCATTCCAAGATTTAAGTGGTGGCTTGATTGGCCGGAATTGTACAAAATTAAAATCCCGGCTAATAACTAATGAATTTATTCTATACAGTAGAAAAATAAGGCATGATTATGGATTATTTAGAGAGAAACTATTTGCCGGAAAATTTCTATGGTATACCTGCATTAATTGATTATTGTAATTTGGGCGAAATGTGTACCTTTAAAAAGGGAGATCCCATAATCCTTCCAGGCCAGTACTTGAAAAAACTATTATTAATTATTGATGGTAAAGTTAAAGTTTCCAGGCTTTCTTCAAGTGGCAGGGAACATTTTCAATACTTTGCCGAAAAGAATGCTATCATTAACGAGCTTTTTCCTTCGGAAGACAGTCCGTTACAAATTATCGCAACTCGCAATACCCAAACATGTATGTTTACAAGTGGACAGCTTCTGCAGATTATCTCCAATGACAATACGATTGCGCTAGAAATCCTTAAGGGTTTAAGCCAAAAATCAAACTACTTTGAGGAAAGGCTAGTAGAAAGAACCTATGATACAGCTACAACAAGAATATGTCATCTGATTAGAAATCTTGTTTTACAGGTAGGTGTATATGAGGATGGAAGGTGTCTTATTGACATCCCTTTGCCGCAGAACTATATTTCACAAATTACCGGGTTGCATTTTATAACGGTATGCAATGTCATAAAAAAACTAAAAAACGAAAAGATCTTAGGAAAGGACGGGAAAAAGCTTATTGTCTATGATGTGGAAAAGCTAAATAAATACCTTATGCTTTATGAAGAATAAAATAAAAATATTTTTACCTTCAACATAAAAGGCTGTAACTAATCACAGCCACGAAGGGGACGTAACGAAACTTTATTTCGCGACGTCCCCTTAACCTATCTAGCCCAATTTTTTTCAGCTCATCTTTTATCAGTTCGTACTGCCATCTTCCTCATATTATGAGCAACGCAGTGCAAATTCTTTCCCTAATATTAGAACCTGATGATCCAAAAAGTATATCATGATTAAGTTTTATTTTGGAGTTATGGGATAGAATTTAAATAGTTATAATGTTTACAGGAGGAATACAATGCATAAATTAATTCTTGGTCAATACAAAAATTTAAATCTGGCTGAACCAAAAGGGTTTGATCAAAAAGATTTAGAAAAAGCAGTACTTGAATCAATCCTAAATACCGTGAATATTTGGTGCAAGCAGAACACAACCGTCGAAGAGGAAGATGTCATCATAATTAAAGTCGAGGCCAAGGAAAGAGGAATTTTAGTCCCGGAATTTTGCCAAAACAAACTGCAGTATAAAGTAGGTGATAAGAGTTACTTAAAAGAGTTTATGAACGCTATCGGCAAAAAATTGGGGGAAAGCTTTAGCATGGAAATTGATTTTGATGAGACCTGTGTCATTGAAAGGATCAGGAATAAAAAAGTTAATTTATACGCAACGATTACGGATGTCCTTTATAAAAAAATACCGGAAATCACAGATGACTTAGTACAAAAAATGGAACCGGACTGCCGTACCTTGGACGAAATGAAAGCAAAGTATGCGGCTATACTGAAATCCAGAGGTTTAGCCAATATTTATCAACAAAAAAGGGACTTAGTTTTGAAAACGATTATCGACAACTCCAGTTACGAATTTGATGAAGATGAGTTTGATCAAGCTTTAAATACGATAATTGAACAAACTAAAAGGTCAATTATGAATTCAAATCCTCCTGACATTGACCGAATAATGCAAATTAATGAAAACGACGCATATTTTAGAATGGACTGTGAAAAAGTAACCAGACAAATGATTATGGAAAACCTGGTGATTAATGAGATTTGCAACATGGAACAGATTGAAGTTACCACTGAAGAATTTGTTTTAGAAAAAGCGAAATACACAGAGGATGAGGCGGCGTCAGAGGAATTCATAAAATACTTTCCTACCGACCAGTCCTTTGAATTATATCTTTTAAGAGAAAAGGTTTTGCATTGGTTATGTCTGAACAATTTTAATGTCTATTAAAATCAAGTAACCTATTAGCTAAAGATACCTGCTGCGTTGATAGGCTCCTAAAAAAGTGTTAGCTAAAAAAATGAATAAACTATATGTCTTATTGGTACAATACAGTATTGAAGCCATGCATCACAGTACGGATGGAAGTGTATTTTGGATGTGGATTCGGAAAATTTACGCTTCAAAGATTAAAGATAACAACCACCCAATTCTAACGACTGATTTAAATACAAATATTGATCTCATCAAAAACATTTTTAAAGATGATCAAACACTGATCACCCGTTATATTGAAAATCAAACGGATACTACGATTAAATGCTGCGTTTTTTATATTGACGGCATGGTTAATAACAAATTATTAAATGAAGATATTATACAGCCGCTTTTGGAACACGGGTTCGATCCCAAAGCATCCGACCTTATTAATGTTATTGCCAAGCAGGTCACCTTATCCGGCAGCGTTGATAAAACATCTGATTTTTATCAAATTATTCAGGCTATTGTGTATGGGGATTCAGTGCTGCTGGTTAACGGATACAGCGATGCTCTTATTTTAAATACAAAAGGCTGGACAACCAGAGCCATTGCAGAACCTGAGGCAGAAAGGGTTTTAAGGGGTCCCCGTGAAGGCTTTAATGAATCCATCATGGCCAATTTAACGATGCTTCGGAGGAAACTCAGAACACAGGATTTAAAAATGAAATTCAAGGTATTCGGAGCCAGAACGCAAACAAAAGGGTGTATTTGTTATATTGAGGGTGTGGCGAATAAAGACATCCTAGCCGAGCTTGAAAGAAGGCTCGATAGATTTTCAATTGACGGCACGTTGGATGTCAATTATATCAGTGAATTTATCGACGAAGAACCCTATTCCCCCATCAAGACAATCGGAAGTACGGAAAGACCTGATACTGTTGCAGCGAAGCTTTTAGAAGGCAGGATAGCGCTGTTTTTGGACGGCACTCCGGTTGTGTTAACGCTACCCCATCTTTTCATTGAGCACTTTCAGAGCAGTGATGACTATTATCTCAATTATTTTTTCGCGTCGATAGGCAGGTTATTAAGAATCTTCGGGTTTTTGCTGACAATAAGTGCACCGGCTGTTTATGTGGCAATAACATGCTTTCATCATGAAATGCTGCCAACACCCTTGATGATGAGTATTATAATGGCCCGTCAGAGTGTTCCTATGCCTACGGTAGTTGAAATGTTTTTGATGCTTATCATGTTTGAAATATTGCGGGAAACAGGAAACAGAATGCCCAGCAATATCGGTCAATCTCTGAGTATTGTCGGTGCTCTTGTTGTCGGACAGGCTGCCGTTGATGCCAAGCTGGTCAGCGCACCTGTGATTGTCATCGTGGCAACGGCCGGTATTACCGGTCTATTAATACCCAGAATTAAGGGCGGAATTATTATCATACGCTTTATATTGCTGTGTCTTTCTTCGATACTCGGCTTATACGGATATATTTTCGGCATGATGGGTCTAATGATATATTTGTTCAACATACGGTCTTTTGGAATCCCTATTATGAACGGCTTACAGAGTAAACAAGATATGTATATAAGGTCACCATGGTGGAATATGATGAAAAGGCCCCAATTTATGGCTGTTGATAAAACCAGAAGCAATTCAGACGGTGATCCGGAATGAAAAGGCAAAGAAAAGTTTTAATCTTTTTGTCAATCTTTATTACAATACTGATGACCGGATGCGCAAATTACAGAGAACTGGAAACCCTTGCAGTTGTTACCGGAACGGCCTTTGATAAAGGCAGCGACGGTACCGGATATCATTTGACTTTCGAGATATTGGGTCAATCAGGAGGCGGCGGTGCGCAGGGACCAGCTGTAAAATCCCAATTAATTGAATCGGATGGAAATACAATATTTGACGCGGTCAGAAATGCCCTAAAGAAATCCGATAAAAAACTGTATTACGGAGACTGTAAAACAGTGATCATCAGCAATGAGCTGGCACGCGAAGGCATAGCCCCGGTCTTGGACTGGCTTAACAGAGATTCTGAACCCAGAATCACGATTGATCTTTTTATCTCCAAAGAGAAGACAGCAAAAGAGGTGATCGAACAAAAAAGTCTTAACAATCCTATAACTTCTTATGCTCTTAGTAATATCGATAAGAACAATCCCAAGTTTCTGTCGAAAACAGCCTATGTGCAATTATACCAGGCCAATAATATGTTGGGTGGCGAAGGAACCTCATTAATACTACCTGCGCTGGATATTGCAAATAATCAAAATGATAAAATCACCGAACTTGGTGGTACCGCAGTTTTTAAAAAAGACAAGCTGCTGGGTTATCTTGGGAGCGATGAATCAAAATACCTGGTTTTTATAAAAAACCAGGTGACTAGCGGGCTGCTTATAATCAATATGGAATCTGCCTCTCCTGGTATAAGCCTTGAGATTATAGACAGCAAAACAAAAGTCACACCGATTTTAACCGGTAAATTGCCTGAAATGAAAATTGAGATCAAAATGCAGGTTGCGTTGGGTGAAATGCAAACATCAGCCGACCTGAATACGGAAAGCGGGATTAAAAAAATAGAAGAAAAAGCATCAGCAACCATTGAAGCAAATATTAAACAATTGATTACAAAAGTTCAACGGGAATATGACAGTGATATCTTCGGTTTCGGAAGCGCCATATATAAGAACAATCCTGATTATTGGAAGAAAATAAAACCCCAATGGGACAGTTTGTTTCAATCACTCCATATCGACGTTTCAGCAGAAGTGGAAATAATAAACACCGGGCTGTCGAAATCGAAGGTTAAAGTTGGTGGATAAAATTGCGTTATATTATAATTTGTAGCTTTTTATACCTTGCTATACTGATTTTTGACATAATACCCTTAATGAAAAGGAAAAGGAATAATAAAAAGTCCTTACTTATTTACATGCCGGTTTTTTTATTTACATTGGTTATAAATATCCTGTATGGATTGGGTGTCAAGATTCCCAGCCCGGCAGAGCCAGTTAAAGACATTGTCATCTGGATTTTGGGAATAAAGTAGGGACAAAGTGATGCAAAAAAATTTAATTTCAACAAAACAGGCAATTTACATTTTGATTATGTTCATCTTAGGCAACTCGCTTATGTATACCGGCAGTAAAGCAAAACAGGATACCTGGCTGGCGGTTCTTATCGCCCTGGTTCTGTTTGCTCCAATGATGATGGTGTATGCAAGAATTGTAAGCTTGTATCCGGGCAAAAATCTTTACGCCATTGTCATTGACGTCTTCGGAAAATTTTTGGGAAAGGCCATAATTTTTTTATACGTTTTATACGCGATATCTCTGGGCACGTTACTCATGAGGAACTTTTCAGAATTTATTCACGTCGTCGCCATGTCGGAAACACCAAAGATAGTCCCTTTGGTTTTCCTTTTCGCGCTGAGTGTCTGGATGATAAAAAGCGGTGTGGAGACATTGGGAAGGTGGACCAGAGTTGCCTTGCCGGTCGTCCTCGTGGCAGTGGCGGTGACTCTTCTTATATCGATCAAATCCATGAATTTTAGCAACCTTAAGCCTGTTGCTGGCACCGAATTTAATATTTTAATGGAAAGCGCTTTTACATTATTTTCCTTTCCTTTTGCTGAAACAGTACTTTTTACCGTTTTATTCGGTTCGGTAAAAGCAAACAGCAACCCCTACAAAATTTATATTTATGGCGTCGTTATCAGCACACTTATTTTTCTTGCCGCAGGTTTTAGAAATACCCTCGTCTTGGGATTATCGCTCGATACGTTTTATTTTGCTTCTTATGCTGCAGTCAGCACAATATCATTGGGGGAGTTTTTCACCAGAATAGAAGTTTTAATCGGTCTGGCGTTTTTACTTGATCTTTTTGTAAAATTATGTGTATGCATATTTGCGGCTTCAATTGGAATATCAAAGATTGTAAATATTAAAAATTATAAAGAGCTGGCAATCCCCGTGGGATTGTTAATGATGACGCTGGCGATTATTCTTTTTGCCAATATACTTGAAATGTATGATTGGCTGGATATTTATAAATATTTTGCTTTGCCTTTTCAGGTCATTTTGCCTTTGATAATTCTGGCCGGAGCTGAAATAAAAACAAGATTGAAGTAAATAATGAGTGGCAGGATGGCCCCTTTTAAATTACGCAAGACCTATCAATTTTGTTGCAGCCTATATCGTTTTTGTTGGTTAGGCTGTTAGTTATTTGTTTTCAAGGAGACATTATTATCAAAGTTAATAGAGTATAATTTGGGTATAATATATGAGACTTTATAGTCCTGATTTAAAATATTATAAATAGGGGGATTGGCAAATGCTTTTTTTTCCTACCGAAAAATTCTACGATGATTTTGATTATTTCACTCAAATATTTAGTAAGAATGGATATAGAAAAATTCTTAAACCAGAAACTGTAAATACAGTTCAAGATGATATGAGCAACCGGCTCTACTTCATTTATAAGGGAATTATAAAAATTGTTATACGTAATGAGTATTGCGACGAAAAAATAATGGTTTTTTTTAGGGAGGGCTGTGTTTATGAGGATATGGGCCTCTTTTCTGAATTGCCAAACCCATCTTCTTCTATTAGTGTTACCGATTGTGAAGTTTATTATCTCAATAAGGATAAAGCAATTGAATTGTTCTTAACAGACTCCGAATTTGCGCTTAAGTTAATGAGACAGGCTTGTGCAAAGCATTATTATACTTTTAAAAGAGTGGCTTCAATTAGTTTCTTAAATGTTGAAGAAAGACTAACACTCTTGTTAAAATCAGTAAGTGATTATAATACTACCAGCCAGGACGAATGGCTTGAGCCTAAAATAAAGCTAACCCATGAGTGTATGAGCGAAATTCTAAACGTAAACCGTACTACAATTTCTAGATTACTATGTGAATACTACAAACGAGGAATTATTAAAAAACAAGGAAAAAAAATATTGTTTTCCCGTAAGATTTATGAGCAACCTAGCTTTGAAGAAACATTTTAGAGTTTTTATTTGGGAACTTACCTTCGGCACATTAGTGCCGTTTTTTTGTTGTTAATGCTACATTAAAATGGAGATTATAAAGACTATTATTGCGTTTTTTATGCAAAAGACGCGATAGTTCCTTTTTTATATAATGTAGAAAAAAGGAGGGTTTGGTTATGGCTAAAGAAGAAAAATCTATTCCTGATGAGCCGGCAACAAAAGTCAATCGCAGACAATTTCTTAAATTAGGAGCCTCTACAGGTATTGCAATGGCTGCTGCGACTGTTGCCTTGGAAGGGGGGGCACTTGTCGATCCAAAACAAGCATATGCAGGAGTAATCAAGACACACGATGAAATTCCCTATGAAATCCCTGCAGACCACAAACGCTACAACCAACGTAATCATATGTTTGGCCGGGCAAGAAGTGGAGATCCCGAGGTAGGTAAAATGGCAGAGCATTTTCTCTCACACAGATTCAATGGTTATGATGGAGTTGAATCACCTGGTTATACTGTACTTGATGGTGCGGCTGCTCGTGCAAGCTTTGCTCTTGACTGGTACGTTAATGGCGAAAATGGTAGCGGTAATTCCAATACGGGGTTGTATGCCTGGCGTCCCAAACTGATCGATTTTCTGTTTAGGTGGGGTGATCCGGATAGAAATATTCATTCCCCCGGGGTAAAAAGTCCCGAAGAAGGAACGATGGCAGTAAAAAGGATGGCTAAATATTTTGGTGCTCATTCAGTCGGTATAGCTCCTTATGATGAACGTTGGATTTATACTGAAACGTTTAACGGTGAAGTTCAGAAATTTACCCCTCCGGATTTTGGTTTTGAACCCAAACATGCAATCGTAATGACTATTCCCATGGAGTATAAAGGAATGAGTTGTGCTCCGACCTTTTTAGGATCGGCTGAAGTAGGAAGAGCTTATAACATGTGCGGGGTAGTTGCGTTTAGTTTATCCATATTTATTAAAGATCTGGGATATCATGCGGTTGCAATCGGAAGTGACACTTCAATATCCATACCGCAGGCTATTCAGGCGGGTCTAGGGGAATTAGGCAGGATGGGGCTGCTTGTTACTCCTGACCTTGGTCCAAGTGTTAGAATCTGCAAAGTATTTACTGACATGCCTTTAAATCATGATAAACCTATTTCCTTCGGAGTGACTGAATTTTGCAATAGCTGCAAAAAATGCGCCGAACTATGCCCCTCTCAGGCTATTAGCTATGATGCACAAACAACTGTAGGACCTAGTAAGATAAGTTCAGCTTCGGGAGTAAAGAAATGGTATATTAACCCGGAAAAGTGCTGGAGTTGTTGGGGGGATGATAACGTCAGGTCATGCTGTGGAGCTTGTATAGCTGCTTGTCCATATACTAAGCCAGAGGGCTGGCATCATACCTTAGTTAGGAGCATAACAGGGACGCCTGGTCTTTCGCCAATCATGAAAAATATGGATGATCTTTTTGGATATGGAAAACTGTATAATGAACAAGCAGCAACAGATTGGTGGAAAGAATAAAAGGAGGTAATGAAAAATGGCCCTGATGACTTTTATCCTGGGATTATTGGTTGCCGGTTTCGGTTGGGGAGTCAACATCTTACGGAAGAGTACAAAATATTCGATTACCTGGCTTGGCTGGGCAGGAATTGTCTTAAGTTTTATGGTTTTATTGTTTGCGATTAGTTGGTCATGGAGTTGCCTTTTAGAAGGTAGTACTCGATCTGCAGGCGTAGGTATTCTTATGTTTGGGGCTATTGCAGTTGTTATCGGAGCGATAACTAGGGTAATAATTATAAGAGGAATTCCTACATCTAAAAAAAATCATACTGATGGAGTAAGCCAAAGTGCATAAAGCCCTAAGTAATGCAAATAAGTACTTGGCAATATAGCTATCATAAAGGGTTTTAAGGTAAGATTAAAAGTTTTATTACAACAAAGGGGAGGGAACGCCTCCCCTTTGTATGGATTTATAGATTCCAACAGATAGGCAGGTTGGAACCTTCAGACGAACATTTATTTGGTACAAAAGATGGGGTAAAGTCACAATGATTAACAAAAAAGTAGAGAATAAAACAAAAAATGTGATTAAGATCATTGCTATATTAATATTAGTAATTTCATTATTTGTTAGTTGGGTGATACCCGAAAAAGATTTGCTGCCATTTGCCAAAGAAGTCCTTCCTCAAGCCCAATCCTTCCAAAAGGTCACGTCTTCTCCCCTAACATATGAGGGAATAGTTCAAGGGAGAGATGGAAAGATGCAAAGAGTTGGCTATGTAGTCATTAATCAGGCAGTGGGTTATGGCGGCCCGATTAAGATGGCTACAGGAATTGATTTGAAAGGGAAAATTCAAAAAGCAATTATTGTAAACTATAAAGATACACCTTCCTTTGTTCAGATGGTTTTGAAACATGGCTATCTAAAGCAGTTTATTGGCAAGGACATTACTGAACCATTGAACATTGAAAAAGATATTGATCGTGTCTCTGGGGCAACTTATACCTCCCGCGGAATAGCTAAGGCAATCTCCCAAGGAAGTCACGCTGTAGCAAGAACCCAGTTTAAATTGAGTGTTTCGGATGAGGAAGTTGCTTTTAAGTTTGGTTTAAAAGAAATATCTGTATTGTTGTTGGTTATTTTGATGTTAATTGGGGTTGTATTAAAAAGCAAAAAGTTAAGATGGGTAACCTTAATTGGCAGCCTAATTTTTATAGGCTTTAAATTTAATACTCCTTTTTCTCTGGCTAACGTTGCTGCCCTATTAATGGGTAACTTCCCTTCCATCCAGGAAAATCTGGTCTGGTATATTCTGATGATTGGTATCCCAATTATTACCTTTGTGGCCGGCAGGAACCTCTATTGCTTCTGGCTTTGTCCTTTTGGTGCTTTGCAGGAAATTTTAGGTAAGATCGGCGGAGGCAGTTTTAAGTGCTGTAACAAAAAAATAGAAACAAAAGCTTCTAAGATCAAATATGCCCTGGTATATTTTGCATTATTGGCTGCCATCTTACTTCAATCCCCTGGCGTTGCCGGTTATGAGCCTTATTCAACTTTATTTGGGTTACAAGGTTTTGGCATCGAATGGTTTATCCTACCCCTAGTACTCTTTCCATCACTTCTAATCAGGAGATTTTGGTGTCGATTTTTTTGTCCGGGGTTAATACTCAATGTGATCATTTTGCGTCCCAGGAAATATATTATAGGGATTTTAGAAAAAGGGGTCCCAGAAAAAGGAAAGTTTAAAACGGTTCCGGAAATCAAAGGGACCAAAAGAATTGGGCAATTGAAGGAATCCAAGTAAGATTTGTAAATGATTGAATAACATCGAGGTTAAAGAATGAAAAGCAAATTAAGCATGGGGGATTTACTATTTATTGTATTGATATCCGCTGTTGCCATCATGATTGTGATAAGTGAATGGCAGGCTTATCAAACTATCCCTTAGTCAAGTATCCAGCCAGCAATGCCGCTTTAATTACTATGAGCTTTTTTAGAGCTGATCCTGCCCACTATATCATACTGAAAACCGCCGAATAGCTTTTCTGACTACTAACAGAAACAACTGACAAAAATTTTGTCAGTTGTTTTTGTGTCGCGGCCTAGCTAAGCACGAATTATTTAACTAGTGAAAGTCCAGTCGATCCATTGCCGTATAATGGTTATCTCAGTTGGTATATTAATATGTGCCGTCAATTGAAAATTTATCGAGCCTTCTTTCAAGCTCGGCCAGGATGTCTTTATTAGCCGCACCCTCAATATAACAAATACACCCTTTTGTTATAATAGCCGGGACCGGGACACTTAGGAGCATGTTGTCATGGTTTATTGGTGCGTATGGCATCGCAAAGCAAAATAAGTATAAATTGAAGAATTTTTCATAAATTAAGCTTATACTAAATTTATGATTATTGACACAAAAGCTTTGAAATAAATGATAAAAAGGCAATTGTAAGAAAGGAGTGGGAATTATGCAGGAGAATTTCGAAAAATGGAAGGTGGGTATTCCGGATACATTTTATCCGATAAGCGAATTGCAGAAGTATGTTGAATACGGCACAGTCAAATCTTACTTAAAAGATAGTTTAGTTGTTTTACCGGGTGAAGTAATCCATAAATTTATCTATGTGCTTACCGGTAAATTGCAAGTAAATTTTCTGTTCAGCGATGGGCGAGAACGAATGGTTTATTTTGGCGGCGAACATTGTATGTTCAACTATTTATTTCAACACAACTCCGACAATCGTATGGTGGCTTATATTATAGCCTTAGAAGACAGCCAACTATGTTTTTTTTCTTGGGAACAGCTTGAAAAGATTTTTCATATGGACGGAAATCTTCTCTTTGAAATAATGAAAAATGAGAATGCCAAAGGCAATTTCTTTATGAAACAGGCGGCCGAGATGGACTTTTTAAATCCGACAATACGGATTGTGAAATTGATTTATCAATTATGCGTTTCTCAGGGGAAGCCTGTTAATAATCATATCGAGATCAACATTAATTTGCCCTTGAGAGATATTTCTGAAATAACCGGAGCTCATTATGCAACCGTCTCCAAAGTATTCTGCACACTGAATAAGCTTCATATTTTAGATAAGAAGAGAGACAGGATCGTTATTTTTGATATGAGAAAGCTGGAAGAATTAACACAAGAAACACAATTATTTAAACATGATGGCACTAACTAATTAGCATTTGTAAAATATTATCATTTATAAAATGATTATTTTCAATTTAGATTGAATCATTTAATTATCTTATTTTGTACAATGTACCTAGTCATCCGCTTGACCAAATCGCTAAAAGAGGAGGTGAATTAGTTGTTTTACCGGGTGAAGCAATCCATAAATTTATCTATGTGCTTACCGGTAAATTGCAAGTAAACTTTCTGTTCAGCGATGGACGAGAACGAATGGTTTATTTTGGCAGCAAACATTGTATGTTCAACTATTTATTTCAACACAACTCCGACAATACGGATTGTGAAATGATTTATCAATTATGCGTTTCTCAGGGGAAGCCTGTTAATAATCATATCGAGGTCAACATTAATTTACCCTTGAGAAATATTTCTGAAATAACCGGAGCTCATTAAGTAACGGTCTCCAAAGTACTCTGCACGCTGAATAAGCTTCATATTTTAGATAAGAAGAGAGACAAGATTGTTATTTTTGATATGAGAAAGCTGGAAGAATTAACACAAGAAACACAATTATTCAAAACCAGAAAACAAAGTATTACTGGAGGTAGATTATTCATGATCATCATTGGAGAAAAAATTAACGGTGCCATCCCTTCCGTAGCGAGAGCAATCGCTGAAAAGGATGCAGGGTTCATTCGAAACCTTGCCAAAATCCAATCCGATGCCGGCGCGGATTTTATTGATGTCTGTGCATCCACAGACGTCAAAATTGAACTCGAAACCTTAAAATGGCTGATTGACCTGGTACAGGAAGTGACAGATACTCCGATTTGTATCGACAGCCCGCATGCGCAGACCTGCGTCGATGCGATTCAATTCTGCAAACGGCCGGGACTCATTAATTCTATATCCGGCGAAGGTGACAAGATCGATGTCGTATTCCCGGTCATTGCCGATACCAAATGGGAATGCGTTGCGCTTCTTTGTGATGACAGCGGAATTTCCAAGACGGCAGAAAAACGTCTTGAAGTATTTGCAAACATCATGAAAAGAGCTAAAGAATTCAATATTGCCCCGTCCCGTCTGCACATTGATCCGCTAGTCGAAATGCTCTGCACTTCGGAAAAGGGCATCAACATGATTGTTGACGTAATCAAAGAGATTAAAAGACAGTATCCGGCAATTCACATTACCGGCGGATTCAGCAATATTTCGTTTAACTTGCCTGCTAGAAAGCTTGTCAATCAGGCCTTCTGCGTTCTGGCAATGAACGCCGGCATGGACAGCGGGATCCTTGACCCGACGAATCAAGATTTGGTCGGTATGATCTTTGCGACGGAAGCTCTCTTAGGTCAGGATGAATATTGCATGGAATATATTAGCGCCTTCAGGGAAGGACGTTTTGGTCAGAAAAAATCGTAGAGCTGGCTCACCAAACAGGCATTCAATCAGAGAATTGTTATTCAATCAGAATAAAATTTTAAGGAGGATTATAAAAAATGGCTAAAATTGAAGAAGTCAAAGCAATGGTAGAAGCAGGAAAAGCAAAACTTGTTCCTGGATTGGTACAGGAAGCGCTCGATGAAGGAAGCGCAGCAAAAGATATTCTGCAGGCAATGGTAGGTTCGATGGGCGTTGTTGGGGACAAGTTCTCCACAGGCGAAATCTTCGTTCCTGAAATGTTAATGGCCGCCAAAGCGATGGCCAAAGGTGTTGATGTTCTGAAACCACTGATGGCTGGCGACACCTCAAACTCCTTAGGTACCTGTATTATCGGAACTGTAGCAGGCGACCTGCATGATATTGGTAAAAACCTTGTTTCTATGATGATCGAAAGTGCCGGATTCACCATGGTTGACCTCGGTGTGGATGTGGCGCATGAAAAATGGGTTGAAGCTATCAAAGAAAATCAGAATGTTACTTTAGTGGCTTGTTCAGGACTTTTGACGACAACAATGCCATCATTAAAGGAAGCCGTCCAGACGGTCAAGGCCAGCGGTTTGACAGGCTTTAAAGTTCTCGTCGGTGGTGCTCCTGTTACCCAACAATTCGCTGATGAAATCAATGCCGATGGTTTTGCTCCTGATGCCGGCAGTGCTGCAGTGAAAGCTTCTGAGTTGGTAAAATCCTTATAAGATGAAAAATCTTGCTAAAGGGAGGTAAATCAATATGACGCTGACTCAAAGAGAAAATTTTGAGATCATGCTTAACGGAGGAAAACCGGAATTCGCCCCTTTGCTGTATGAACTATATAAAGTATGCATGTTAGCAACGAATAATACAGACCAACCATGGCAAGGCGGGAAGGACCCGTTTGGCGTAAATTGGGTAGCCACGGCTGAGGGAGTCATACCGGAGTCAGGAAAAATATTATTCGATGATATCGCTGATTGGAAAGAATATGTAAAATTCCCTGATGTTGATTCTCTTGGAATTGAGCAGATGGCACAAATTGAATTGGCTGACTTTACTGACGAAAAAAGAAAGGAACAACCGGTTGCAGTATTTAATGCATGTGGTCTCTTTGAACGGATGGCTGCATTTATGGGGTTTGAAAATACCTTATGTGCTTTGATTGAAGATCCGGATTCCTGTCATGAATTCTTTGCGGCAATGGCAGATTACAAAATCGCTTGTATAAACCGATATATTGATGCATATAAGCCGGATGTTATCATCTATTTTGATGACTTGGCAACTGCTCGTGGGATGTTTATGTCGCCAAAAACCTATCGCGAAGTCATTAAGCCGTACCACAAAAGAATCGTTGAGGCTGTGACTTCCCGTGGTGTTATCTTTAATCAACATACATGTGGGAAATGTGAAGATATTATCGAAGACTATGTTGAAATGGGTATTAAAATATGGGATGCTGCTCAGGTTTGTAATGATTTGGAGGGAATCCTGACGAAGTATCATGGCCGTTTAATTGTAGAAGGCGGTTGGGATACATCCGGACCTGCCAGTTATATGGGTGCTCCCGTAGAGGCAATCATTGAAGAAACAAAAAGATGTGCAGAGCAATATGGAAAAAAAGGTAATTTTATACTGTTCCCAGTGCTCATGAACGAAAAAGGACATGCCTTTATGACCGGTGACGAAAGAATTCCTGCGTTAATAATGACTTGGAATCAAGTCAATAAGTTATAATACACTCAATAGAATAAATATTTAAACCATTATTTAAGTGAAAGATTGCAAAATCCTCTGGATAATTTTATTCAAGGGGATTTTGCTTATATTCGAATGGCAAACAGATTTCTCTATATAAGTACTGGAGAGGACCCAGAAGCATGATTATACTGAAAAGGAGAGGGTTGCCATCAAAGTAATCATATTAAGCGGATTCTTGGGGTCAGGGAAAACCAGTGTGTTAATGCAGCTTGCAAGACATCTCGTTGAAACTTCTAATGGTAATGAGAACGACAAAAAGGTTGTAATCATAGAAAATGAAATCGGTACAGCCGGAATTGATAACCTTCTACTAGAGAATGAAGATTTTACCGTCAAGAACCTTTTTGCCGGCTGCGCCTGCTGCACATCTTCGGCTAAACTTACGGATACAGTTGATTATCTTAGTAAGGAATACAGCCCGGAATGGATCATCATTGAGGCAACTGGTCTTGCTTTTCCGAGTAAAATAAAAAGCACGGTGGAGACCGAACTCGGGATGCAGGCCATGACGATTATTGTGGTAGATGCCAAACGGTGGTTCCGATTGGTTGGTGCGATGGAAAACTTCGTCTCAGAGCAGCTGGAGGATACAAAGTCAGTGTTAGTTAACAAGATTGATTTGGTGGATGAAACGACAGTGGAAAAAGTACAGGAGAGTATCCGGAAATATAACCGGGATGCGTACTGTTATCCTATATCCGCTACTAACGAGCTTTCAACCGGATTTTGGAACGATTTATTTGAAAAGGCGGGGATCTAAAATGGCACACGAACACCATGAACACCATGAACACGAAGGCCAAGCCTGTCAGTGCGGACACCACCATGACGAGCAGCATGAACAGCATGAGAAATCGGTGCTCTGCAATCAGGAAGAAATCACAGTTACCCACCATGAAGGAGCCGTCATTTTATCTACTGAACGTGTCATTGCCAAAGAATATTCGTGGGTAAGAGATAGGCTCAACAATGAGCTACAGTCCTTAGCCGGTTGGGTTGAAGATCAGGGAGGGCTTGTGGGGCATATCAAGGCTTTTCTTACTGAAACCGGCTATACCTGCATGCTATCCACGACAGGCGAAGATGTACAGATCAAGGAAACCTTGAAACCAAAAGTCACGGCCAAGATTACCCTGATAGTTTTTATTAACAATGAAAATGAATTATATTCTAAATTAGCAGAAACGTTAAAAAAATTAGTCAATTAACTTTTCAGAAATTATGACGAGCGCAAAGATGATTTTCCTCCTGTAAACATTATAACTGTTTAAATTCTATCCCATGACTCTAAAATAAAACTTAACCATGATATACTTTTTGGATAATCAAGTTCTAATATTAGGGAAAGCATTTGCACTGTATTGCTCATAATATGAGGAAGATGGCAGTACTAACTGATAAAAGATGAGCCAAAAAAATTGGGCTAGATAGGTTAAGGGGACGTCGCGAAATAAAGTTTCGTTACGTCCCCTTCGTGGCTATGCTTAATCACAGCCTTAAGTTGAAGGCAAAATATTTTTAAGCAATAAAATTAAATAGGTTATTAACCACACCCTCAATATAACAAATACACCCTTTGGTATAATAGCCGGGACCGGGACACTTAGGAGCATGTTGTCATGGTGTATTGGTGCGTACGGCATCGCAAAGCAAAATAAGTATGAATTGAAGAATTTTTCATTAATTAAGCCTATACTAAATTTATGATTATTGACAAAAGGAAATTGTAAGAAAGGAGTGGGAATTGGAATTATGCAGGAGAATTTTGAAAAATGGAGGGTGGGTATTCCGGATACATTTTATCCGATAAGCGAATTGCAGAAGTATGTTGAATACGGCACAGTCAAATCTTACTTAAAAGATAGTTTAGTTGTTTCACCGGGTGAACAAATCCGTAAATTTATCTATGTGCTTACCGGTAAATTGCAAGTAAACTTTCTGTTCAGCGATGGACGAGAACGAATGGTTTATTTTGGCGGCAAACATTGTATGTTCAACTATTTATTTCAATATAACTCCGACAATCGTATGGCCGCTTATATTGTAGCCTTAGAAGACAGCCAACTATGTTTTTTTTCTTGGGAACAGCTTGAAAAGATTTTTCATATGGACGGAAATCTTTTCTTTAAAATAATGAGAAATGAGAGTGCCAAATGCAATTTCTTTATGAAACAGGCGGCCGAGATGGACTTTTTAAATCCGACAATACGGATTGTGAAATTGATTTATCAATTATGCGTTTCTCAGGGGAAGCCTGTTAATAATCATATCGAGGTCAACATTAATTTACCCTTGAGAGATATTTCTGAAATAACCGGAGCTCATTATGTAACCGTCTCCAAAGTATTCTGCACGCTGAACACGCTTCATATTTTAGATAAGAAGAGAGACAAGATCGTTATTTTTGATATCAGAAAGCTGGAAGAATTAACACAAGAAACACAATTATTCAAACATGATGGCACTAATTAGCATTTGTAAAATATTATCATTTATAAAATGATTATTTTCAATTTAAACTGAATCATTTAATTATCTTATTTTGTACAATGTACCTAGTCATCCGATTGACCAAATCGCTAAAAGAGGAGGTGAAAATGATGGGTACATTGTTGATTTTTGTTGCTGGCGTGTTATTTTTAGCCGCAATTCTTTTTATTAAACCTCGCGCCAAAATGGAGCAAATGTGGAGAACAGTGATTAACTGGGTCTTATTCGTGATTTGGTATGCTGTTACCTGGACGGGAATTTCCTTTATCTACATCAACGCATCCGTAGGGCATGTTAAAGCAACGAGTACTGCAATATTCCTATTTGGAGGATTAGCTATTATCCTTGCAGTTGTACTGGCACGTTTGTTAGGCTTCATCACGATTGGAAAAACGAAAAAGACAAATACTGAACAAGCTTGAAAAGAGGTCAAAAAGAATGAGTAGTGAGCAAAAAAAACAACCTCAAATCAACCGAAGGAATTTTCTGAAAGCCGGCGCTGCAGCCACATTCCTTGGTGTTGCCGGAGTATTAAAAACACCTGGTAAGTTTGCAAGTGCAGCAAGCAGTGTGCAATATGCTGCTGCGCCAGAAGGACAATGGTCCAAGATTCATCCTGTGCACGATATGGGCAGTGCTTCAGTACGCTATGTGGAAAATAATGATCAATGGTTGGGAACCACTAAGATCGTTGGAAAGATCAAGAATATCAGCGAAGCTGACGGTGGTGGTGGACTGCTATTAAGAGGTAAACTTGGCGATAAGGCATTTCGAGGATTCATGACGCAAACTCTGAGATCCCCTTTAAACACAGCAATTGCTCAAGCCGCTGGTCCTATTGCTTCGCCGGCAGTTATGGAAGGAAAGCCTGCTCCTCAGAAAATGGCGATACCTGATCCAGAGCAAATGTCAATGCACATTAAAGATCTGGGTTACTTTCTGCGTGCAGATGATATAGCAATTGGCAAAATGCCGGAATATGCCTACTTTTCCTATCATACATTAAACGCGTTTGATTTGCCGAAAAAACCTGTAGAGGAATGCGTCGTACCTGTAACTGAACGGATGCCATATGTCATCACCGTTATGGTTGACCAACATTTAGAAACGATGTTGGGTTCCACTGGCTATGACGGGATCAGTGATGCGCAGTCCTTTAATGCTTATCACGCTACAGCTAATATATCTGTCATCATAGCAAATTACATCCGCAAACTTGGTTATAATGCAAGGGCCTCTCATGCTTTCAATAACATTTTGGCAGTTACCCCTTGTCTTATCGCAGCCGGGTTGGGAGAGCTATCCCGCACAGGTAACACCAGTGCCCATCCCCGGCTCGGATTCCGCCATAAAGCTGCTGTCGTTACTACGGATCTGCCGCTTGCTCCGGATAAGCCAATCGATTTTGGCTTACAGGATTTCTGTAGAGTGTGTAAGAAATGTGCAACGGAATGTCCGGCTCAAGCCATTTCCTATGATGCCGATCCTGTGGAATATAACGGATACTTGCGCTGGAACGTCAATTCTAATACGTGCCAAATATTCCGGGTAACAAACGAAGAAGGTATTTCCTGCGGACGGTGCATGAAAGTCTGCCCATGGAATTCCAAAGAGGATTCATGGTTCCATCAGGCGGGAACCTGGATTGGAAGCCAGAATTCGACAGGAGCCAGTCTCCTTAAATCGATTGATGATATGTTCGGATATGGCACCGAGCAGATCTTGGATTATAAATGGTGGCTTGAATGGCCGGAAAATCACAAAATTCCGGAAACATTAACTACAACAAGGGCTTCATTGACAGGTGTAAAATAAGCATATTCAACGCTTAATATGGAGCGATTTCCTTCATCTGAGTACTCCACGTGTGTCTGGACAAAGAAGAGATGAAGCGCGGAAAGGTTAGCCACCAAGCAAAGGGGACTAACCTTTCTTCTACATACTCACTGTTATTATTTTATTATCTGTATCAATCCAGCAATTGTCCCATATGCAGTTTACCTAAAATATTATCATTTTCAATTTAGATTGAATCATTTAATTACCTTATTTTGTACAATGTACCTAGTCATCCGGATTGACCAAATCGCTAAGAGAGGAGGTGAAAATGATGGGTACATTGTTGATTTTTATAGCTGGCGTGTTATTTTTAGCCGCAATTCTTTTTATTAAACCTCGCGCCAAAATGGAGCAAATGTGGAGAACAGTAATTAATTGGGTCTTATTCGTGATTTGGTATGCTGTTACCTGGACGGGAATTTCCTTTATCTACATCAACGCATCCGTAGGGCATGTTAAAGCAACGAGTACTGCAATATTCCTATTTGGAGGATTAGCTATCGTCCTTGCAGTTGTACTGGCACGTTTGTTAGGCTTCATCACGATTGGAAAAACGAAAAAGGCAAATACTGAACAAGCTTGAAAAGAGGTGAACAAGAATGAGTAGTGAGCAAAAAAAACAACTTCAAATCAACCGAAGGAATTTTCTGAAAGCCGGCGCTGCAGCAACATTCCTTGGTGCTGCCGGAATATTAAAAACACCTGGTAAGTTTGCAAGTGCAGCAAACAACTTCACTGTGCAGTACGCTGCTGCGCCAAAAGGACAATGGTCCAAAATTCATCCTGTGCACGATATGGGCAGTGCTACAGTACGCTATGTGGAACATAATGATCAATGGTTGGGAACCACTAAGATCGTTGGAAAGATCAAGAATATCAGCGAAGCTGACCATGCTACTGGACTGACATTAAGACATCTACTTGGTGAAGAAGGAGCTAACGGGGTTGGAGATAAGGCATTTCGAGGATACTTGACCCAAACTCCGAGATCCCCTTTAAACACAGCAATTGGTCAAGCCGCTGTTCTTCTTGCTACGCCGGCAGCTGTGGCAGGAACAGGAAAGCCTAATCCGGATAAATTGGCGATACCTGATCCCGAGCAAATGTCAATGCACATTAAAGATCTGGGGTACTTTCTGCATGCAGACGATATAGCAATTGGCAAAATGCCGGAATATGCCTACTATTCCTATCATTGTCTAGATGTGAAAGGTATGGCGAAAAAACCTCTAGAGGAATGCATCGAACCTGTAACCGAACGGTTGCCATATGTCATCGGCTTTGTGAAAGACCAACATTTAGAAACGATGCTGGGTTCCACTGGCTATGACGGGATCAGTGATGCGCAGTCCTTTAATGCTTATATCGCTACAGCTTTAATATCTGTCATCATAGCAAATTACATCCGCAGGCTTGGTTATAATGCAAGGGCCTCTCATGCTTTCAATAACATTTTGGCAGTTACCCCTTGTCTTGTCGCAGCCGGGTTGGGGGAGATGTGCCGCACAGGTAACACCAGTCTCCATCCCCGGCTCGGATTCCGCCATAAAGCTGCTGTCGTTACTACGGATCTGCCGCTTGCTCCGGATAAGCCAATCGATTTTGGCTTGCAGGATTTCTGCAGAGTGTGTAAAAAATGTGCAGCGGAATGTCCGGCTCAAGCCATTTCCTATGATGCCGATCCTGTGGAATATAACGGATACTTGCGCTGGAACGTCAATTCTAAAAAGTGCAGTATATTCCGGACATCAAACGAAGAAGGTATTTCCTGCGGACGGTGCATGAAAGTCTGCCCATGGGATTCCAAGGAGGATTCATGGTTCCATCAAGCGGGGACTTGGATCGGAAGCCAGAATTCGGCAGGAGCCAGTCTCCTTAAATCGATTGATGATATGTTCGGATATGGTACCGAGCAGATCTTGGATTATAAATGGTGGCTTGAATATCCGGAAATGTACAAAATTCCAGAAACTATTGTATTGAAGTAAAGTCTTCATTACTTCGTTTAACAAAACATCTTTTGCCAGCTATACTGGTGTGGCTGCCGATTACGAAAAAATCCTGAAACCTTGTCAAAAACGTGATAGAGGAAAATCCGTAAACCTCCTGGGGATGTGCTCCGGGAGGTTTATCGTCTTAAATATGGATATTTTGAAGGAAAGAGCAGAAATTTAGCGAATTATTCTAAAAGTTTATATTGACAGAAAAGGAAATAGTTCCGTTTTTAAATACGAAAGGTTTTGCATAGAATAAGATCTAAGAGATACAAAATCATATCCAATCTTAATTTATGATCAATGTTGAAAAACAGTAGGAGGAGAGTATGAATAAAAAACGCTGGATTTCTATCGCGGTTATCGTTGTTTTACTGGTGATATACGTACAGACAGATGTTATTTCCGGAGGAGCAAACATGGGAAAATTGGAAAAATCCCTGTTGCCTTCGGAACCCTCATTCACCACCGGGACTTATCAGGAAGGAACCGGTAAAACGATTGCTCTGATCAACGTCAACGGAACCATTCAGTCCACAAGTGATTCATTGTCAGCCACCGATACCTATAATCACCAGATATTTTTACAGGAAATCGAAGATGCCTTTACCAATCCTGAGATTCAGGCGGTTGTCCTGGCAGTTGATTCACCTGGCGGCGGTGTGTATGAAAGTGATGAGATTTATCAGAAATTGATCAGTTTAAAAGAAAAATACCCAAAACCTTTGGTTGTTTCCATGGGTACATTGGCAGCCTCAGGCGGTTACTTTATTTCGATGCCTGCGGATAAAATTTTGGCGACTCGGGATACGCTGACCGGATCCATCGGCGTCATTATGAGCACGTATAATTACAGCGAGCTGGCAAAAAAATTGGGTGTTGAGGAAATTGTTTTCAAAAGCGGCAAAAACAAAGACATCATGAATCCAATGCGTGAAGCGACGGAAGAAGAAAAGCAGATCATGCAGGGAATCATTGATGAGTATTATGGCTATTTTGTCGATGCAGTGGCAAAAGGAAGAGAAATGGACCGGCAGACCGTCATCAAAGTCGCCGATGGAAGAGTGTATACAGCGACGCAGGCTAAATCGCTGGGCCTCATCGATCAGATCGGTGATCTGGACGGAGCCATTGCTGAAGCAGCAAAAATGATTAACGAAAGTGATCCAAACGTTATCCAATATCAAAATGAAACGCTGTTTAATTTGAATCGGCTCTTCTCCATGGTGTCTCCCCAACTTGATTTCTTGGGAATCAAACAGGATTTGCAGGACAGCGCGGTACCTACCGTGATGTACCTGTATCGCTAAAGGAGCGTGATTCAGCCATGGATATTGATTATATTACAAATAGCGGTGATCAGACAGCGGAAAGTGCAAATACAATGGAAAATGTCAATGTTGTAGATTTAAGAGTCGTTGGTTTTTGGACCAGATTCTGGGCCTTTATCATTGATCTGGCAGTCATTGCGATGAGCAGTCAGATATTTTTCCGGGTTATATGGCCTGCAGGTCTTGAAACAACAACCATTAAATCATTTGTCCTGATCAATGCACTCTTTCCGGGCATCTGGGGAAGTATATATTTCGTTTTGCTGACGATGTATTTCGGACAGACACTCGGGAAGATGATCATGGGAATTAAAGTTATAAGCAAAGATGGCAGCCCGCTCAGCTGGTCTGCAGTCGCTATGCGGGAAGTCGTCGGGAGAACACTGGCACAGCTGCTCGGCACCTACCTGGGTTATTTGATTTGCGCATTTCATCCTCGGAAACAGGCCTTGACCGATATCATCGGCGATACCTATGTGGTTTATACTGAGGATAAAAAGAGGGGCAGATGGGTTCAGATCCCGGTGGCACTGAGTGCCAATGCGGAATAAGCAATTCTATGCGACCGGCCCAATATTTGGAGGAAAACAAAGATGAACTTTATCGGCAATCTAATCTGGCTGCTATTTGGCGGCATTATCGGAGCAATTCTGTGGTTTGTGGCAGGGGTGGTTTTATGTGTCACCATCGTCGGCATTCCTTTTGGCCTTCAGTGTTTTAAAATATCCCTGCTTGTTTTGTGGCCATTCGGCAAAGAAGTTATCCTTGGCGGCTTTGGGGTCGGGGGATTACTTTTAAATATTCTCTGGCTGATTTTTCTGGGATGGGAGCTGGCCGTACATCATTTAATTATCGGCCTTATTTTCTGCGTCACCATCGTCGGCATTCCGTTTGGGCTCCAGCATTTTAAGTTTGCCCAGTTGGCTTTGATTCCTTTTGGGGCAAAAATCGTGGACAAATAAATCATTTCCATAGGTATCCCAATTAAGTTTGTTGAATAAAAGAACGTCTTTTTAGGCGTTCTTTTTAGTAGTGCTGCCTTTTATCGAAAATGAGAAAAACATGTATGGATAAGTAGATGTAAATCATTCATTATGCAGTTATTGAATCACTTTTCACTGTTCAGCAGCTAAACAGCATAATCAGGTAAAACTCCTTAAAGCAATAGAAATTTATAATTGCGTATAGATACTCGTTTGATAGTCCCTTAACTGCTGGATGTCTTTGATATAGTAATACCCGTTCGTCTGCTCGATTAACATTAATTCCTTTAATTTTTTTATAATCCTTAATGTCGTTATTCGATTTATACCGAGAAGATTGCTGATAAACTGCTGGCTGATTTTAATATTTAACTTGATTTTTGTGTCTTCTTCAACTCCGAAATTTTCGGCTAATGTTAAAAAAAGGTTGCACATCCCCCATTCTGTATCGTGATAGAGCAATTCATCAATATGATTCATATTGGAATAAAATTTCTTTGTAAGGGATTGCAAGAGAAAAAGCGTTACATTTAAGTCTTTTGCCAATAGGTCCAATAGATCTTCTTTCTTTATAAAGACTAGCGTGGTATCTATACTTGCTTTAAAGTAACAAAAAACCGGAACATTAAAAAGAACATTGGATTCTAAGAAAATACTGCTCTTCTCAAGAATGCATATGATCCGTTCATTTCCTTTGGGAGAGAATTCAGAAGCAATGACTCTGCCTTCTTTGACAAAATAAAATCCTTCCGTGACGTCTCCTGGAGACGCAATAACTGAATTTTTTTTAAAGAATAATTCCTTACCATTTTCAATAAATGTTTTGGAAAAGTTATCTAGCTTGTAAATTCTTGAGAATTCTTCAACGGGTGAGTATTTCATAAAAACCAAACTCCCCAATATTAATATAGTACTTTTCCTTTCTACCTTAATATTATCACACACTAATTATACTTTTATCAAAACAAATAAAAATGTAGCCTAGGCTACATTTGTAGTGTGGACTTCTACTATTAATTTTGAGAAATGATAACTTATTGGTAGAAAAAAATATTTTAGGGAGGAGATGTACTATGGATTTCGGTAAAGAAAAAACTGAAAGCACAGAACAAGAAAAGGCTATTCCCAAAAAATTTAGTAGACGGGGTTTCTTAAAAACCTCAGTCGGAATGGGGGTTGGGGCAGCAGGTGCAGCTATGTTAGGTTACGATGGCATAGCCAATGCTGCAGAGGTCGTAGAGCATGATTCGTATCCGGTGGAAATTTCCGCAGATTACAAACGGTATGATCAAAAATACAATGTGATTATGCGTGCAATGGCGGGAGATCCTATAGTTAAACCTTCATTTGACACTTATTTCGGAAAACACATGGGCGTAATACCGAATAAGGTAGCAGACGGCTATGGCAGACTTGAAGAGGCTATGAAAGTCGGTGCCTTTGGGGTAGAGGATGGTATCAATGGTTATCATGCTCCAGGTTTTGCCAGTCAGGGATTATACGAATGGAAGAACCCGCAAATTAGCGGCAAAGTAAACCCTGATAAATACACTTTTGAGAGCCCTGAAGCTGCAAGTAAAGCCGTTAAAAAGGCTGCAAAATTCTTTGGTGCGAGTCTGGTAGGAATTGCCCCTTATGACGAGCGGTGGGTATTTTCACGTGTATACGATATGCAAAAGATGGATAGCGTTCCTAATGATCTCCCGTTTACACCTAAAAGTGTTATTGTCATGGCTCTTGAAATGAGTTACGAGGGCTTCCAAGCTGCCCCGACATCTCTTGAACTTGCGTCTGCCGGAAATATTTATTCCAGTATGAGTGTTGTCGTAAATAAGATGTCCCATTTTGTTAGAGCTCTAGGTTACCAAACCGTACCCTGCGGCAATGACACTGCCTTGAGCGTTCCTTTGGCGATTCATGCCGGACTGGGAGAACTCAGCAGAATAGGAATTGTTATCACTCCGCAATTTGGACCGAGACAGCGGTTCTGCAAAATATTTACCGATTTGCCTTTGGCTGTTGACAAACCGATTACTTTTGGGGTCAGGGAGTTTTGTAAGACCTGCAGGAAATGTGCAGATGCCTGTCCTTCGCAAGCGATAACCCATGATAAAGAACCAAGTTTTGAAGTCTCAACGGTCTCCACAAATGGTGGTGTAAAAAGGTGGGCCGTAAATGCTGAGAAATGCTTAACACAGTGGGCTGACGCTGGTACTGACTGCGGAATCTGTATTAAAGTCTGTCCATACAACAAACCGAGCGAATGGCACCATGATTTAGCAAAATTTGCTACGAAGACGCCTGCAAGACCGATTCTAAGGTACTTTGATGATCTGTTTGGATACGGAAAAGCAACGGTTGCTGAGGCCGTAAAGGATTTTTGGAAATAAATGTAAATGCATTAATGAGAAGAGGAGAGATAAAATGATAATATTTTGGATGTTCCTGGGAGCACTCATCGCGTCATCATTTTGGTTTGTCTATATCAAATTCCAGGCTGCAGGCAAAATGTCCGTGGCCCGCTGGATTTTAACATCCATATCCGTACTGTGGGGAGCCTTTACCCTGGCCTGGATCGTTAGTAGCATTGGAGAAGACGAGATGCAGGCCGCAGGCATGGGACTGTTAATTTTCGGAGCGATTCTTCTTGTCCTAGTTATCGTGACAGTACGGTTGAATTCCTTGATTCCAAAAAAGAAAGTCAATAAAGTAGAGGCCGCATAATTTTAGTCAGGCAGACCTTTAACAGGAGCTGGAAATGAAAAACTCAACAAATAAAATCATTGTATTTGCAGCAACAGTTGTATTTCTCTTAACGTTGGGTTTCAGTTGGACTCATACAGATCGTGATATCATCCCGTTTATGAATCAAGTTTTTCCGGAAGCGCAATCTTTTCAAAAGATTGCGTCTTCCCCTGTTATATACGAAGGGAGAACAAAAGATCAAAACGGTGAGGAAGAAAGAGTTGGTTACGTCGTAATCGAGCAAGCGGTTGCTTATGGCGGTCCGATTAAAATGGTCACAGGAATTGACCTCAAAGGAAAAATTGTCGGGACGGTTATTGCCGCCCATAAGGATACGCCATCCTTCATTGATAAGGTCATCGAGCAGAAATATCTGGAGAAATTCATCGGCAAAGACATCACGGACCCCTTGTCCATTAACAAGGATATCGACCGGATATCGGGCGCTACCTTTTCTTCCCGGGGGATAGCCAAGGCCATTTCCCGGGGCAGCCATGCCGTAGCCAGGGACGAGTTCGGTCTGGATGTGAAGGATGAGGTTCAGCCGTTTAAGTTTGGCTCAAAGGAAATTGCCGTCATCGCTTTGGTCATCCCGGCGGTGATCGGCGTAGCATTCAAACAAAGAAAACTGCGCTGGATCGCCCTGATAGGCAGTTTAGTCTTCATCGGCTTCCAATACAATACATCGATTTCCCTTGCCAACATTGCCGCACTTCTCATGGGTAATTTCCCGTCAATCCGTGAAAACCTCGTTTGGTATATCCTCTTAATCGGAATCCCGGTTATCACCTTGATATTAGGAAAGAACGTTTACTGTTTCTGGCTTTGCCCGTTTGGCGCTTTACAGGAAATCACGGCAAAAGTGGGCGGCGGTAAATTTAAATGCTGCAATAAAGCAATCGAAGCCAAAGCGGCTAAAATAAGGTATATTCTCATATACCTGGCACTCATAGGTGCATTCCTGACGAAGTCACCGAGTTTTGCCGGTTATGAGCCATTCGCCACTTTGTTTGGCCGGCAGGGATTCGGTATCCAGTGGCTGATTTTGCCGGCTGTGATTTTTAGTTCTTTCTTTATCAGCAGATTCTGGTGCAGGTTTTTCTGTCCGGGGCTCATACTCAATGAGATCATCTTGCGTCCTAGGAGATATATCATGGGGATTTTAGAAAAAGTGAGCTTAGAAAACGCAAAACTGAAAAAGGTTCCGGGAATTAAAAGAACTCAAAGGACCCAAGGCACCCAAGGAACCAAAGGAATAGAAGAAATCGAAGCAAGATCTACAAATGAATTGAATAACATCGAGGTCAAAGAATGAAAAGAAAATTAAGTATGGGGGATTTATTATTTATTGTATTGATATCGACTGTCGCTATCATGATTGTGATAAGTGAATGGCAGGCTTATCACGCTATTTCTTAATCGAATATCCTAACTTCCTTATGACCTTGGCTTTCAGCCTTGGTCATTTTTACGTTGGCGAATTTCAGGATATCCAGATAAAGGATATAACGGATCAAAAGCCAGGGTCGTTAGTTGTCTGGACTACTAGTTAATCTCTGTCTTCTGCTATATTCTGAATGTTAGGCGGGATTATATTATTTCTTAAAAATGTTCTGAGCCTTTACCTCCGGAAGATGAAGATATTGGTGTAATTAATTGTGAATAGATTAATGGACAGAATGGGCGGTATTGCAATCGAAAACCGTCTTTTTTAACTCTATGTAAAACAAATGGACCTATAGGGCAAAAGATTATTTTTATTTTTGTAAAAAATATTGAAAGAGTGTAATATTAATTTAAAAAGTAGAGATAGCTAAAATAATAAAAACTGATCTAAGATAGAGACTCTCCAATTTGATTTTCTGGAAATTGGTCTTAGGGGGTGAATTAATTTTGAAAGAAATGTTTTCTAGCATCCTCAGATCACAAAGAGTATCAAAGACTTTAATTGAAGCGGGAGAGAAAGAATTTTACAAAAAAAATACAACGATAGCTTCGCCAGGCGAAATCATTGACAAATTTTATTATATTTTAAAGGGACGGGTATTATGTATAGAATACTCTCCTGAAGGTAACGAAAAAATAGAATTCATTCTTGAAGATGGAAGTATTTTCCTGGAGTCTAATCTGCTTTTCGATGTTCCGGCTTTTACATACTTCAAAGCAGTTGAAGATTCTTATATCATTCATCTATCCAAAAATAAACTTATGGAATTAATATTAAATAATCTGGATATATCATTATTTATTATGGAATCATTGACAAAGAAATTTTTTTCAAGCATGTCTCGAATAGAAGAATTACTTTTTCATGATGTTGAATGGAGAATATGCAATCTTTTTATATCAATGGCCAAATCTTATGGTATTGAAACAGAGAACATGATTAAATTGAATTTCAAAATCAGTCACCAATTTATTGGCCATTTACTCGGGATCAATAGGATTACCAGTATCAAAATTATCAAAAAGCTTAAAGGTATGAATTATATTGAGCAAATTGACGGGTACTACTATATCAAGGATTTAAACGGACTAGAACAGTACCAGGCAAGACAAAAGATTAAATAATTTTCTTACTAAATACGATTTTTCAGATATACGAACTAGTAATTTGGGCTTACTACGGTAATCCAGACTACTGGTTCTCTTTTTTTCTCCATGGTATTTTGAATTAAATAAGAAAAAAGGAGGCAAAAACATGACTTTGGTCAAACAGGATTCTGATGGAAAAAAGTTAAGACTGAGTAGGCGGAACTTCTTGAAAAAATCTATAGGAATGGGGGTTGGGGCAGCTGGTGCGGCTTTGTTAGGTTACGAGCTTCCTGGGGTAAACAGCGTAGCGAATGCTGCAGGCATTGAACAACATGATACGATGCCGATGGAGATTTCGAGTGATTACAAACGTTATAATCAAAAGAATACTGTGTTTATGAGAGCTTTTCGCGGGGATCAAATTGTTCAAGCAGACTTTTTTAAGTATGTCGGGAAAAAAACCGGTGAAATCCCTCAAGAAGGCGGAGAGGGCTGGGGTCAGCTTGAATATGCTATGGATGATGCAGCTTGGTCCGTTGAGGATGATGTCAATGGCTATCATGCTCCTGGATTCGCGAATTTAGGATTATATAACTGGGAAGGAAAAGTAAGTCCTAATGTTTACAAATTTCAAACGCCTGAACTTGCAAGCCAAGTGGTAAAAAAGGTAGCCACCTTTTTTGGAGCAGATTTAGTAGGAATCGCACCCTATGATGATAGATGGGTCTACACGGATGTTATCACTGACCCGAAGACGGCGACTTTAAAACCAAATGTCTTCCCGTTTGAACCGACAAACGTAATCGTAATGGCTTTTGAAATGAATTATGAAAGTTTTCAAGCTGCTCCGGCTCTGCTTGAAGGTGCTTCTGCCGGCAATATCTACTCCAATATGGGTGTAACGGCTCATAAGGTGGCAACTTTCTTGAGAAGATTAGGTTATCGGGCCATACCTTGCGGCAATGATACAGCATTAAGTGTTCCCTTGGGCGTTCACGCAGGATTAGGAGAACTTAGCAGAATTGGGATCCTCATTACGCCTAAATATGGACCAAGAGTCAGATTGTGCAAAATCTTTACGAATTTGCCGTTAGCTGTTGATAAACCGATTACTTTCGGGGTTGCAGAATTTTGTAAAACCTGCAGGAAGTGCGCCGACGCTTGTCCTTCGCAAGCGATATCGCATGACAAAGAACCAAGTTTTAAAACGATAACGGTATCCACAAGTGGCGGTGTAAAAAAATGGGCTTTAGATGCCGAAAAATGCTTGTCCCAATGGGCACAAGTTGGAACTGACTGTGGAATCTGCGTTAAAGTATGTCCATATAACAAACTTGATGAATGGCACCATGATTTCGTGAAGCTGGGAACAAGAACGCCAGCCCGTCCAATCCTAAGGTTCTTTGATGATCTGTTTGGATACGGAAAAGTGAGTGCTTCAGATGCGACAAAGAACTTCTGGAATAAGTAAAAATATTTTAGAAAAGAGGAGAGAATGATGATCATATTCTGGTTAATTCTGGGTGCACTCATGGTATCATCCCTATGGTTTGTCTATATCAAGTTCCAGGCTGCAGGCAAAATGTCCGTAACTCGCTGGGTTTTGACTTCCATATCCGTACTGTGGGGAGCCTTTACCCTGGCTTGGATCGTCAGCAGCATTGGTGAAGGCGAGATGCAGGCTGCCGGTATGGGACTGTTAATCTTCGGAGCCATTCTTCTTGGACTAATTATCCTTACAGTGCGGTTAAATTCTTTAATATCCTCAAAAAAGAAAGCCAATAAAGTAGAGGCCGCATAATTGCAGTGAGGCAGATCTTTAACAGGAGCAAAAATAAAAAAAATTATGAAAAAATTATTAAGTAAGATTATTGTTTTTGCAGCAGCAGTTATATTCCTCCTAACGTTGGGTTTCAGTTGGACTCATACAGATAATGATGTGATACCTTTTATGAATCAAGTTTTTCCGGAAGCGCAATCTTTTCAAAAGATTGCGTCTTCCCCTGTTATATACGAAGGGATAACGAAAGATCAAAACGGCAGGGAAGAAAAAATAGGTTACGTCGTAATCGAGCAAGCAGTTGCTTATGGCGGACCGATTAAAATGGTTACCGGAATCGACCTGCAAGGGAAAATTGTCGGGACAGTTATCGCCGCCCATAAGGATACGCCGTCCTTTATCGATAAGGTCATCGACCAGAAATACCTGGAGAAATTCATCGGCAAAGACATCACGGACCCCTTGTCCGTTAACAAGGATATTGACCGTATATCGGGCGCTACTTTTTCTTCCCGGGGGATTGCCAAAGCAGTCTCCCAGGGTAGCCATGCCGTAGCCAGGGATGAGTTCGGGCTGGATGTGAAGGATGAAGTAGAGCCGTTTAAGTTCGGAACCAAGGAAATCGCCGTCATCGCTTTGGTCATCCTGGCGGTGATTGGTGTCGCCTTCAAAAAAAGAAAACTGCGCTGGATTGCCCTGATAGGCAGCTTGGTCTTCATTGGCTTTCAATACAACACATCGATTTCCCTTGCCAACATTGCCGCATTATTAATGGGGAATTTCCCGTCCATCCGTGAAAACCTCGTTTGGTATATCCTCTTAATTGGAATCCCTATTATCACCTTGATATTAGGAAAGAATGTTTACTGTTTCTGGCTTTGCCCGTTTGGCGCCTTACAGGAAATCACGGCAAAAGTGGGCGGCGGTAAATTCAAATGCAGCAATAAAGCAATCGAAGCCAAAGCGGCTAAACTAAGGTATATACTCATCTACTTGGCACTGATAGGGGCATTTCTGACAAAGACACCGAGTTTTGCCGGTTACGAACCATTTGCTACTTTATTTGGACGGCAGGGATTCGGTATCCAGTGGCTTATTTTGCCGGTCGTGATTTTTAGTTCTTCCTTTATCAGCAGGTTCTGGTGCAGGTTTTTCTGTCCGGGCTTGATACTCAATGAGATGATATTGCGCCCCAGGAAATATATTATCGGGATTTTAGAAAAAGGGGTCCTAGAAAAAGCGAGATTGAAAAAGGTTCAGCGAATTGAAAGAACCCAAGGAATCAAAGGAACCGAAAGAACCGAAAGAACCGAAGGAATCGAAGCAAGATCAGTAAATGAACTGAATAACATCGAGGTTAAACAATGAAAAGCAAATTAAGCACGGGGGATTTATTATTTATTGTATTAATATCGGCTGTCGCCATCATGATTGTGATAAGTGAATGCCAGGCTTATCACGCTATTTCTTAATCGAATATTTAAATCTAAAGTGGATAAAAATTACTGTGTCGTAAATCTATTGACCTTGGCTTTCAGCCTTGGTCATTTTTTCAGTCTATGGATAGGCAATACCGTCGTCAGCTTTCAGTCTCTCTGATAGCAAAATAGTTAAAACTGCAACCTAGACATCTTTTTTCTTATAAGAGGATATGATAATCTTATTATAAAAAGGAAATTTCTTATTTAGGTTAAGTAGATAAATCGGGGATTCTTGGATGATTTGGTTAAATGGTTTTGACATAACGCTAAATCATTTTGGGGGTTTTGATTTTGGGAGAAAATTTTCCTATTATACTTAAATTACAAAACGCATCAAGAACCTTTGCCGAAGCTGGAGAAAAAATTTATGTTAAAAAAAATCAAGTGATTATTTCCCCTGGAGAAATTATTAATGGGTTTTACTATATCCAAAAGGGTAGGGTATTATGTGTAGATTATTCACCCAGAGGTAATGAGAAGATTGAATTTATCTTAGAAACCGGAAGTATCTTTTTAGAGTCAAATGTACTTTTTGATAGGCCTGCATCTGTTTATTTTAAGGCAATTACGGATACACAATTGGTTTATATTACTAGAGAAAAACTTTTAGATATGATAACAAACGATTTGAATGTATCGTTGTTTATTATGGAATCTTTGACCAAAAAGTTTTACTCGAGTGTGGCACAGCTGCGTGAAGTACTCTTCTATGATGTTGAATGTAGAGTATGCAACCTTTTCCTGACAATGGCCGAAAAGTTTGGAATCGAAGAAGAAAATGCAATAAAATTAGATATTAAAATTAGTCAGCAATTTATAAGTAATATTCTTGGGATCAATAGAAATACGTGTATTAGAATGATTAATAAATTAAAAAAATTAAATTATATTAATCAGATACACGGATATTACTATATTGTAGATTTTGAGGGATTAAAACAGTATCACGCACAGAAAATAGTTCAACCATAAGAAAAATTAAGGTCGGTCCCTTCTAAATCTCAATTGAATCCCTAATCAGCATTTTCATGTGAATTTTTTATTATGAAATTGTATTTTATTTGAAGCATTATATTATTGGGAGTGTAATTCCATTTGAAGCTTAGAAAAGACAATCTGACCTTTCGCTTCATGGCAGCAACTATTCTGATTGTTGTTATCGTACTAGGCATTAAATTCATCTGGGACTACAAATTACAACATCGTCAGGCCATGAATGAAATGAAGGAAAAGGCTGAGGTAATCACAAAACAGCAAATCGCTACCTGGGAGTTTATTTCACTTAACCAGGATAATATAAACTATGACGCAGAGGGTAACTTTGAATTTAAACATATGAATTGTTCTACAGTTACCATGGGGATAGGAGTATTTTTTTCAGAATTAACCAATTACCATCTTAAACCCACTAATATCTTATATCGAAACGTACAAAATGCGCCGGATGATTTTGAATTGAATGTCCTGCAACATTTTAAAATTGACCCTAAGTTGAGAGAATACTGGGCGATCGATACTATAGATGGCAAACAAGTATTCCGTTATATGGCTCCGTTGAAAATTGAAGAATCTTGCTTGTCCTGCCATGGTGAGCCCAAAGGAGAAATTGATGTAACCGGTCATCCTAAGGAAGGATATAAAGTAGGTGATTCCGGCGGGGCCCTAAGTCTTGTTATGCCCATGGATATATTTTTAGAAAATACAAGAACCAATTTACAGGGAAATGCTTTTTTCTTTCTTCTCCTCATTGTTGTCTGCGTCATCTCCATCTATTTATTGGTGACAAGACTGGTAACAAGTTCATTAAGTGAACTGGAGAAAGCGGTTAGCGAGGTTGGAAGTGGTAACCTGGATGTCGACCTTACTGGGTTACATGCTGAAGGGGAAATTAAGCAGTTAGCCTTGCATTTTCAACAAATGATCATTCAACTTAGGGATCTTTATAATAACCTGGAATTAAAGGTTGAGGATCGAACATTTGAACTGGAAAAAGCAAATGAGATTCTTAAACAACACCAAAAAGAGCTTGAAGAGGCAAACCTCAGATTGAAAGAGGTAAATAATTATAAATCTGAGTTTCTTGCAATCATGAGTCATGAATTAAGAACACCGCTTACTTCTGTTATCGCTTTCACCGAGTTGCTTCTCGTTGAAAAATCTTTTGAGGGGATTAATGAAAGGCGCCATTTGGAAGAAATCCGGGCCAACAGCGAGATTCTCTTAAGAATGATTAATAATATTTTAGATCTGGCTAAGATTGAAGCGGGTAAGAACGAAATTGTCTTGGAAACAATGGATATGGCAGATGTCATTGCCTCTGTGGAAGGAGTCATTATCCCCCTCGCCAGAAATAAAGCCATCAATCTCTCTATTAAAATAGACTCCAATATACCACTATTTAAAGCTGATCCAGAAAAGATTCGCAGGATCGTAGAAAACCTTGCTGGAAATGCGATAAAATTTACGGAAAAGGATGGTAAGGTTCAAATTAGGATTAGTTATGATATAGTCAAAAAAGAAGTACTGATAATCGTAAAGGATACGGGCATAGGTATTAAGGAAGAAGATCTCAAATATATTTTTGAAAAATTTACGCAATCGGATAGCTCTACCTCAAGAAAATATGGAGGAACAGGTTTAGGACTGGCTCTCGCCAAAGAGCTGGCAGAGCTTCATGGCGGATGGATTACAGTTCAAAGCAAACCAAATGTAGGAAGTACTTTTACCGTTGGTATTCCTGCCAGAGACATTTAAGGAGGGGGATGTAGAATTCGATGCCGGAAAAGTTTAAAGTGATGCTCGTGGATGATGAAGAAAGCATAAGAAGAGTTGTAGAACAAATATTAATCAAAGATGGTTATCAGTTCTGTTATGCTTGCAATGGAGAAACCGCTTTAAAGACATTTAAAAGAGAGAAGCCTTCTCTTCTTATTCTTGATGTCATGTTGCCTGAAATGGATGGATTTGAACTTTGTAGAATTATCAGAATGGACAGTCCTGTCCCGATAATCATGCTTTCAGCGAAAGGAGATATCGTTGACAAAAGCGTAGGTTTTAATATGGGAGCTGACGATTATATCGCTAAGCCTTTTAGCCCTGTAGAATTGTCGCTGCGAATAAAAGCCCTACTAAGAAGAACAGCTCATTTTACCAATTATGAACAAACGATGGATCATCCGAATATCTTCAAAATAAAGGATCTAGAAATCAATTGTAAACATTATGAAGTAAAGATACGGGGACAAAAAGCTGAGCTAACATCAAAAGAATTCGAGCTTCTTTGCTTTATGGCGCATAATCCCGGACAGGTCTTTACCCGGGAGCAGCTTTTTAATATTTTATGGGGCGAAGACTATGTTGGGGATACTGGCTCTATTACTGTATTTATAAGAAAAATCCGGGAAAAAATTGAGGAAGAACCGGCTAGGCCCCAATATATTGTAACGGTTTGGGGCGTGGGATATAAATTCTGTAGTATCGACTGACCTGATTTCTTAAGGGAGAGGATTAAATGTTGAAATTCCTCGCTTCCATAAAGACAGGAGCGGTCCGCATTCCAAAGCTTGTTCGGTTATTATCAGAAAAACAAACTGATAATCACTTAATCCATTTCGCTCCATGGCTCATCCATTTTGCTGTTATTATCATTTTGTTAGGAGCCTTTATAAAAAGCTTTGGAGGCGAAACGGACCTATTCTGTTTTCCGGACAAAGACACTGCTGTACCTAATCCTTTTGCAGACATCTGTTCCGTTCACCTAAAAAGCTTTGAGATAATCTATGACGACAATGGGCAGATTGCCAACTGGCAGTCTGAAATCGTTATGAAAAGAAATGGCCTTGCTGAAGTTGTTGGTAAAACGGCAGTTAACCACCCAATTAAATCTGATGGGATAAAAATATACCAGAGCGGTTATGGATATATGCATGAAATGGATCTTGAAAACACCGGCAAGTATGAGACACTTAATCTTCCCGATGATACTCCTGTGCAATTATCTAAAAACATCTCGGTAGAAATATCCAAAACGGATTCGGGGTACATGCTAAGTAAACATGAGGCGGGAATCTATTCGGGACGATTTCTTATGCAACCAGGAACCAAAATAAAGGTTAGCCCTGATATCACGCTTACTTACAAAAGAACAGAACTCTATTCCGTTTTGAAAATAAAGAAGGATCCTGGGATACCTGTCGTAATGGCTGGTTTTTTTCTTCTATGTACCGGATTTTTTCTCTTATTGATTGGGAAAAAGCAATTTTTGAGGAAGGATAAAAAGAATGGATTATTTGGAAAGGCCCCTCCTAATAATTAATATCTTATGCTACGGTGTCGCCGTTCTTTTGTACATTAAACATATTTCAATCAAATCCATGGATGGGTTACTGAAAACAAAAATTGGTATGGCCGCAAAGAATATGACAATCGGTGGTTTGATTATCAACTCCGTTGTCTTAATTATCCGGTATATATGGACAGGCTACCCACCATTGTCCAACATGTACGAGTTTTTCCTGCTGTTTAATTGGGGAACCGTTGTGGTATATCTACTTATGGAATCCCGATATAATTTTAAACAGGCAGGTCCTATTGTTTTAATAATGATAACCAGCATACAGGTTCTTCTTGTGTTTTTCATGGACAACTCAGTCAGGCCCCTCATGCCTGCCTTAAGAAGCAGTTGGCTTTACTTTCACGTTCTAACAGCAATTATCGCTTATGGGTCGTTTGCTGTTTCTTTTGCATTAGGGATCATCTATCTTTGGATGGATCGGCTAAAATTGTCTAAGAGAATTCCTATTTCTTCAGACACTTCTTACAACCCCAATACAATTGAGGAAATATCCTATAAAATGATTCTCGTTGGTATCTCTTTTCTCACTTTGGTCATTGCTTCAGGAGCTGTCTGGGCAGAACAAGCTTGGGGATCCTATTGGTCATGGGACCCAAAAGAAACGTGGGCACTAATTACTTGGCTGATCTATGCTTCCTACCTGCATATCAGGATGAGGGGGAAGTGGAAAGGCAAGTTCACCATCATCCTAACTCTTATCGGCTTTATCGTCGTTCTTTTCACATTTGCCGGTGTAAATATTCTTCTTCCAAGTTTGCACAGCTATGTTTGAGTCAATGAAAAGAAAACACGGCTTCCAATTAGCATATTGAAGCCGTGTTTTCTTTAGAGAATTGGAAGAAATATTAAAGAGAGGCCAATATTTCTTTAACGACATCCCGGTCAGCATTTAAAAACGCTCTCAACATATTAGCTACTCCCTGATACAGAGGGTGGAGAGTTGCCGCTTGCAAATCTGAAATATATTGGGGAGTCCAAACCAGCAAGTGTTCATTTAAAAAAGTTTGTTGGTCTCCCAAAATCCTTCGCACTTTATCCATATCTTTTACTTCAAAAGCTGATTCTGCAAGACGACTAAGGTTTACCATGAAATCCAGTTCAAGAGCAATATGGTCATCAGCTTCCAAGCGGTAATGAACAGGAAGAAAATTATATTCTAAGTAACATTGCCGTACTTTGAATGTACTTTCTTGAAAGATTAACCTTTCTTTCATTACATACACAGATTCCCAAGGAGGAGCAGGCAGACGATTAGGACCGATAAACAGCCTTGTATATTCACAGCGACATTTGTTCAAAGTTTCTTCGCTATTGCTTTTAAATTGCTCCGCAAAATCTTTTATGAGTTCGAGACTATCTTCTATAGACAGCAAATAAAATGAGGTCGTGGTATGATCGCTGTTTAGAATAGCGATTGCTTCCGAAGTAGGCTCGTTTCCAAAAAAGTTCTGCAATAAGCGATAAAGATAAGTTCTATTTGCCAAAAGTATGGCTATACTATCCTGTCCGGATGCTATTTCCATAGGCTCTCCTCCTTATTTTACCCGCTTAAGTCAATCCAACAGTAGTAGCCATCATAGCCGCATAAAAAACATATCTGCCTATAAGCTCGCCGATAACCAGCATAAGGCCAGCAAAATAAATCCATCCTGTTGAAGATTTTGTCGCTTCGAAGTCCGTTTCCTGGGCTGCAGACCACATCAGGATTCCTGCCCCTCCCAAAATAAGCAGCCACTTCAGACCAACAGCCACACTCATTCCGTTTAATATTTTGACACTTGCCTGGGCAGCCATTCCATTAAGACTTAAGCCAATCGCATTGGGAACTGCAAAGGTCACTTGAATAATCACAGAAGCTAGAATAATAATTCCCAAAAGCCTTTTATCAATATTTTTGATTTCTTTGAAACCTGCTACAATAAAAATCATAACTCCTATAGCAGTTGTGGTAGCATAAAAATCAACATATGTGTTGATTCCCTGCCATACAGGAACAGCTGTCGTAGCATAGACTTTTGCCATAGTGAAAACAGTGGCCAGACCAACTAGGCTTCCAGCGTATCGTAGTACTGTATTATAAGTTTGATTATTAGGTTTTACATAAAGGACTAAGGCATATAATACGGTTATTCCCATAAAGATCCCCGCTAAGAATGCCTCATTGCTTAACCAAGAACCTCCAAGGTGATTGAGAGAATTTAAGAATGACAGGGGGCGTCCCAGGTGAATCAAGGAGGCGAGGACACCGATGACACTTAAGATCGCCGTTACTAAAACGGCTTTTTTAAATACTAGATCTTTATAAAACACTTTACCCAATGTTATACACAACATAGTTCCAATTGCGGCCTGCAGACAAAGTGAAAAAATCAATAAAGCGATTTCTCCCATTTTTAAACCCCCTTTGTTCGAGAATATTGAACAAACTCCCGTGGATTCTCTTGTAAACTTGTTGTTCTGGGTTTAATCAGCAATGAAGGATTTGTGACAGTAGAGAGTGGTAGAATAGGCAGGTCACTGGTCAATGAATCACCATGCTTAGCTTTCAATTCGTCAATATCTCCCCATTCAAGCACACGCATATTGCAAGCATCTACACAAGCCGGGTTCTTTCCCTGATCCCGTAAATCCTTGCAGCCATCGCATTTTCCTACCTTTCCCAATTCTTCGATAAATTGAGGCACTCCATAAGGGCAATTCCAGGTACAATAGCGGCAACCGATACATTTATCTTCGTCATGTTGTATTGTACCATCTGCATCAATATGCATGGCGCGGGTAGGGCAGCTAGCTACGCATTTAGGATCCTTGCAGTGATTGCAGGAACCGGAATAATGATAGACTCCAGGATTAGGGTAATTGCCCGTCTCAAATGATCTTACTTTACGAAAAAGTACACCAACTTTTAAACTATTTTTATCTTTACAGGCAGCCTGACAGGCACGACAGCCAGGGCAAGCATCCATATTGAAATAAAATCCTAATTTTCCCATAAATGTTTACCCTCCTCTCTAAAAAATAATATCCAGTGATTTTTCTACATCAGGAATTAAGGGTGTATCTGTCCATTTTTCAATCTTGACAAGGCAGGAATTATAGGCATTTAATCCGGCACCGGTTGCAGGTGTTCCTAATAAAACATTGTCCGAACCACCTTTGTCAATCCCTGTGGCATTGTCGATATCTGGCCAGCATCCGTGATGGATCGCCATTGTACCTGGCATCATCCGCTCTGTAATATGCGCCGTTCTTAAGACCTTTCCGTATTTACTACTGACAAGAACGGTATCGTTCTCCTTCAATTTATGGCTTTCTGCGTCTTTGGAACTCATATATATCGGGTTATTCCAAGCCTCCATTAACCAGGGGTTATTGGAGAAATTGGTATGAGCCTTGCTTAAATGATGAAGCGATACTATTTGGTATGGATATTCTCCTTTCGTCTGGGTATTCCAATCAGTGAAGGTGTCTTCATAACCTTCTATTGGTGGAATATAAGTTGGAATAGGTTTTATGGAGGAATAACCCATGTTGTTAATCGTATTGGCAAGATCCCTAGAGAAAATTTCAAACTTCCCACTTGAGGTTTTTAATGGATTCGCTTCAGGGTCATCCACGAATTTTTTAAAAGCAATATACTCTAAATTATCACCGGGTTTTCTTTCAATTTGATAGACACCTTTTTCCAGCAGTTCTTTAAAAGGAACTATCCCATCTTGCGGAGCTCCTTGGACACCCCATTCAGTAATATCTTCCGCAGTGATCCTAGCCAATGGGACAAATGTGGCGGCATCCTGAATTACTGTTGTGTTCATGATCAAATTAGCAGAAGATTCTGTTTTGACCGCGGGAACTGTTACTTTGCCGGACTGATCGATTACTGTTGTATTGGCAATCGTATTAAAAAAGGCTTGTTTTTCGCTAAAAGGAAACAGGTCACTTTCCTTAAGACTTAGACGCTTCATCAGCTCAATTGCAATCCAACGATCAGTCTTTGCTTCATAAAGGGGCTCAATTACCTGGGTAGATATGATCAAAGCTTCTTTTGTACCTAAACGATTAATTTCACCAACGTTTTCCCAACCGGTAGTAACGGGCAATACTAAGTCAGAATACTTTACACTTGCCGTCAGAAATTGACCCAGGCCTGCAACGAAGTCCACTTTGCGAGTTGCTTCAATTCCCTTTAATACATTGGGTGTAGTTCCTAAGATATTGCTACTGGACTGTAAAATTACATGAATATCTAATTCCTTTTCCTCAGCTTTCAGCAAAGCTTTGTTACCGGTAGATTTATAATGACCATCCAATAAAGCTTGCCAAAGGTCTGAAAAATTAATATAGTCATTTACTTTTCTTGGTATTGCAGGCAGTTTGTCTGCACCAACTTTGTACAAAAAGTAAGGCCCACCGTTACCTCCACCTCGGTGAACAGAGCATCCTGTCATATGGCCTGATTTGCCAATATGGCCGGTCATTGCACCTAATGTCATCATAAGCTGGGGCAATCCATCTGAATTACTGGTTCTGGCGGGCGCCCAGCTGGACAAAAAAGCTACCTTCTTATCTTTTCTTAGTTCATGGGCGATATAACGAATTTGCCTTGGTTCAAGCCCACAGATTTTTGAAGCCCAGTCCGCAGATTTTGGATGACCATCATAAGTTCCAAGAACATAATCTTTAAAGTTCTCCTTAGGATCTTCGTCTTTCGGCATGCTCTCTGCATCAAAACCAATTGTACAACGTTTCAAAAAGTCCCAATCAATCAAAGGATTTGTTACAGGATCATCTTCAACAATTAAAGTATGGGCTATACCCAATAACAGAGCTGTATCTGTACCTGGACGTACAGGTAACCATTCTGCCCCTAAAGCTGCGGCACTATCGGTGTAGAAAGGGTCAATAGCAATAAATTTTGCCCCGGCTTCTTTAACTTGCAAATAATGATAGAAAGCGCTTCCAGGAGATGACCAGGCTGGATTCAAACCTAACATTATGACAGTGTCGCATTTGCGCATATCTATCCTGTCATTAACTGGATCTGGACTAAAAAACAAATAACCAACCTTCGTGGCGGTCGTTCCCCATGAACCAAAAGATGTTGTACCCCAAGTCGAGACATATCCGCCATAAAGACTTATTACCTTATTAATGTCCCTATCCCGGGTTGAGGTGTGCGGAATTAATATTGAACGGTTGCCATAGTTTTCTTTTGCTTTTTTTAGTTCACTGGCCAAAATGTCTAACGCTTCATCCCAGGAAATGCGTTCCCATTCATCAATACCGCGTAAAGATTTGTTTCCGCCACCGGGCTCCCAATGCTTGCGTTTCATAGGGTATTTAAGCCTGTCTGCAGCAAACACGTGCTCTCTAAGACTACGGCCGCGATTACATGCTCTTTGCTGAAAGAAATCAGGGCTATCCGGGTGGGTATCATCAGTCTTTTGTCTGATAACGATCCCGTCTCTGATTAATGCTTTATTCAAGCACCTTCCGCCGCAATCATAAATACAACTGCCGGTGACCCATCTTTCCTCTAGTTTTACAGGCGTACTTACAGTTTTTAACGTATTGCCGCATCCTGCCAGAGACAATCCGGCTACAGCTGCCGTACTGGCTTTAATAAAGGCTCTTCTGCTAAGACTTAAATCACAAATCCTGTCTATCACATCGGCCATACAGATTTTTCCCCTCCTCAAATTCATCTTCAATTCATCTTCATTGTTTTAATTGATAGATATTTATTGTAAATAAAATATTGCTACCCCTCCTTTCGCAGCTCATTGAAAAAGTAAGCATTATACAATATCGTAGTTTATCACAAATTTATTAACCATTTCGTAAAATAGCTTTCTGATGTATTAGCAAAATATTAATAAAATATTATTTTATTATTAACTCACCGTTTTTTGGACAGCCCACCTAATTCTGCTGCCATAATATAGGGGTCCATAACCGTTATTTAAAAGTTCTATTCATTGTTGCCTAGGGTGCTATTTCCTTTTTAAGAAGTATGATAATTTAAAAAAAAAGAAAGGGGAAATGAATATGGATTCAAAAGAGAATGACTTCAGGGACATAAAATTAAAACTAAGTAGACGGAATTTCTTAAAAAGTTCTATCGGCATCGGATTAGGGGCTAGCGTTCTAAGTTACGATATGCTAGTTAATCCAGAGAATAGTCTTGCCGCTGGTCTGTCAATAACTGAGCACGATACAATGCCGGTAGAAATCTCAGCGGATTATCAACGGATGGAACAAAAAAATACTGTTATCATACGTGGTCGGACTGGAGATCCTAAAATCAAGCCTTATTTTGATAGCTATTTAGGGAAAAGAGATGGTTTGATACCTCAAAAGGGCGGGGATGGCTGGAGTGAAATCGATGCTGCGCTTGATATTGCAGCCTGGTCTGTGGAAAATGATTTTAATAAAGGAAGCGCTGCAGGTATAGCGGGGAATGGGTTATATTCCTGGGAAGGTAAAGTAAATCCTAACATGGTTACATTCGAAAGCCCGGAAGCAGCGAGTAAGACAATAAAAAAAGCAGCCGCATTTTTGGGTGCTAGTCTGGTGGGGATTGCTCCTTATGACGAGCGATGGGTATATTCTACCGTAGTTAATATGAAAACACGTGAAAGCGTACCAAATAATTTGCCATTTAAGCCTAAAAGTGTCATTGTCATGGCTTTAGAAATGAATTATGAAGCTTTTCAGACTGCCCCTGCACTCATTGGAGCCGCCGCGGCCGGAAATATCTATTCGAACATGAGTGCTACTGCTCACAAAGTAGCTACTTTTGTAAGAAGGTTAGGTTATCAGGCTATACCCTGTGGCAACGATACCGCTTTAAGTGTACCTCTAGCTATTCATGCAGGATTAGGGGAACTTAGCAGAATAGGGATTCTTGTTACACCAAAGTTTGGTCCAAGAGTAAGGTTATGCAAAGTATTTACAGATATGCCGCTGGCAGTCGATAAACCGATTACCTTTGGGGTTAAAGAATTCTGCACAACCTGTATGAAGTGTGCGGATGCTTGTCCTTCAGAAGCCATCTCGAAAGAAAAAGAACCAAGTTTTCAACTCGGCTCTGTCTCAACAAATCCGGGAGTTAAAAAATGGGCTGCAGATGGAGAAAAATGTGCTTCTTTCTGGGGTGAAAATGGCGGTGACTGCGGAATTTGTATCAAAGTATGTCCGTACAATAAACTTGACGAATGGCAGCATGATTTAGCGAAACTGGGCACAAGGACACCCGCAAGACCAATTCTTAGGTTCTTCGATGATTTGTTTGGATACGGAAAAGCAAATGTCGTAGATGAAACAAAGAAATTCTGGAATAAATAAGTAAATAATTAATAAGAAGGGAAGAGATAAAATGACGATATTCTGGATGCTTCTGGGTGTGTTGATGGTATCATCTGTTTGGTTCATTTATTTAAAATTTCAGATTACAGGTAAAATGTCTGTAGGCCGCTGGATTTTAAGTGGGATTTCCATACTGTGGGGAGCATTTACTCTGGCTTGGATCGGCAGCAGTATTGCCGAAGGCGAGATTCAGGCGGCAGGTATGGGGTTGTTAATCTTCGGAGCGATCTTTCTTGTCTTAGTCATCGTGACGGTACGGTTAAATTCCTTGATACCTTCCAAAAAGAAAGCTAATAAGGCAGAAGCAGCATAACATCAGAGTGAGGCAGACCTTTAACAGGAGCAAAAATAAAAAAATTATGAAAAAACTATTAAGTAAGATGATTGTATTTGCAGCAACAGCTGTATTTCTCCTAACGTTAGGTTTTAGTTGGACTTATACAGATAACGATATCATACCGTTTATGAATCAAGTTTTTCCGGAAGCGCAATCTTTTCAAAAGATTGCGTCTTCCCCTGTTATATACGAAGGGATAACGAAAGATCAAAACGGCAGGGAAGAAAAAATAGGTTACGTCGTAATCGAGCAAGCGGTTGCTTATGGAGGACCGGTTAAAATGGTCACCGGAATTGACCTCAAAGGAAAAATTGTCGGGACGGTTATTGCCGCCCATAAGGATACGCCATCCTTTATTGATAAAGTCATCGACCAGAAATACCTGGAGAAATTCATCGGCAAAGACATCACGGACCCCTTGTCCATTAACAAAGATATCGACCGTATATCGGGCGCTACTTTTTCTTCCCGGGGGATTGCCAAGGCCATTTCCCAGGGAAGCCATGCCGTAGCCAGGGGCGAGTTCAGGCTCAATGTGAAGGATGAGGTTGAACCGTTTAAGTTCGGGGCAAAGGAAACTGCGGTTATCGCTTTGGTGATCCTGACGGTAATTGGCGTCGCATTCAAACAGAGAAAACTGCGCTGGATTGCCCTGATAGGCAGTTTAGTCTTCATTGGCTTCCAATACAATACACCGATTTCGATGGCAAATATAGCCGCACTTTTCATGGGGAATTTGCCGTCAATCCGTGAAAACCTGGTCTGGTATATCCTCTTAATCGGGATCCCGGTGATTACCTTTATAATAGGAAAGAATATTTACTGTTTCTGGCTTTGCCCGTTTGGCGCTTTGCAGGAAATAACAGCAAAAGTAGGCGGCGGTAAATTCAAATGCTGTAATAAAGCAATCGAAGCCAAAGCGGCTAAAATAAGATATATACTCATATACCTGGCACTGATAGGGGCATTCCTGACGAAGTCACCGAGTTTTGCCGGTTATGAGCCATTCGCCACTTTGTTTGGCCGGCAGGGATTCGGTATCCAGTGGCTTATTTTGCCGGTGGTGATTTTTAGTTCTTTCTTCATCAGCAGATTCTGGTGCAGGTTCTTTTGTCCGGGGTTGATACTCAATGAGATCATTTTGCGTCCCAGGAGATATATCATGGGGATTTTAGAAAAATAAAATGAATAACATCGAGGTCAAAGAATGAAAAGCAAATTAAGCTTAGGGGATTTATTATTTATTGTATTGATATCGGCTGTCGCCGTTATGATTGTGATAAGTGAATGGCGGGCTTATCACTTTATTTCTTAATCAAAGATTCAAACTAAAGTGTATAAAAATTATCTGTATCATAAATCTCTATAACTTGGGCTTTCAGCCCAGGTCATTTTATGTTAGTCAAGGATTTAAACGGATTAAAACGATATCAGGCGAGACTAGTACTATCTCGGCAGAACTTAACCAAGCGATTCAGAATTTAGCCCAATTAATGAAATCTCGACAGCCAATAATGAATCAGTCAGGAAGAGAAACGATTGCCCAAAAAGCTTCCAACGCTTCCTTGAAACAGGAGAGGCTTTCAAAAAACTTAGGTCGGTTGTGGAGAGGTTAGAAAAACCTCTAGATAATAATATTTTTTTGATGCTCCCGTAATCGTTGAATGTCTTTGATATAGTAATACCCATCAGTCTGTTCAATTAATTTCATTTGTTTCAGTTTTGAAATAACTTTCGTAGTAGTTATTCTGTTAATACCCAGTAAATTACTAATAAACTGCTGGCTGGTTTTAATATTCAGCCTTATTTTTTTGTCCTCTTTTCCCCCAAAATTATCGGCGAAAGTTAATAATAGGTTGCAGATTCTCCATTCCGAATCATAATAGAGTATTTCATCCGCATGGTTAACATGAGAGTACAATTTCATGGCAATAGATTCTATAACATAAAGAGTAACGTTTAAATCTTTGGCCAATAATTCCAGAAGATCTTCACGTTTTACAAAATTTACAAAGGTATCCTCCAACGTTTTAAAATAACAGAAAGCAGGTACTTTTAAAAGGACATTAGACTCTAAAAAGATACTGCGCTCTTCGAGAATGGACAAAATTTCTTCATTGCCTTTTGGAAAGTATTCAAAGGCGATTACCCTGCCTTTTTTTATATAATAAAAGCCTTCTAAGACATCACCTGGAGATACAATAATCGTATTTTTTTTGTAAAAGACTTCTGTTTCTCTTCCAATGAGTGCCTCGGGAATGTTTTCAAGCCTGTAAATTCTAGGAAATTGTCCGAAGGATTCTTTCACAAAATCAACTCCCAGATAAATTAGTCCATGCTTAATTATAATAAAAATTCATTTAACGCTACATTAGTTTTGCATAAATTGTTTTTGATATTTTGTTGATACTTCCGCAATCGACGGATGTCTTTGATATGGTAATATCCGTTGATCTGTTCAATTATTTCATTTGTTTTAATTTCGAAATGATTTTCACTGTCGTTATTCTGTTCATACCTGGTATTAATATTCAAAGTAATTATAGCTCATTTAAAAATAAATTGGTGTTGTACAGACTACACCTGTAGTTCATACTCGTATCTTTTTTTAGAAAAAATGATATCTTAAAGGCAAATAAGATCTTATTTTAAAAACAAATTCTATTAGGAGGAGATGACGATGGAGTTGGGTAATGAAAAATCTGACGCGAAAAAAGAAAAAAAAGTATTATCCACAAAACTCAGCAGACGGGGATTCTTAAAAACTTCACTTGGATTAGGAGTTGGAGCGACTGGAACGGCACTGTTCGGTTCTGAATTAACAGGAGGAAACGGCGTCGCAGATGCTGCAGATATTGTACAGCATGATACGATGCCGGTGGAAATCTCCACTGACTATCAGCGGTATAGTTACACTAGGTTATCTCCGGTTTTAACTTGCCCCGGAGGTGCAAAATATTTTGGAAAAAGGATGGGGGCAATACCGCAAACTGGCGGACCGGGCTGGACTCAGCTTGAAGTTGCTTTAGATAACGGCTCATGGGCCATTGAACAGGATATCAATCATTATCAGGCAACCTTAAGTTACCAATCGATAGGGCTCTTTTCTTGGAAAGGTGAAGTAAATCCAAATTGGGGTAGTGACGTAAATCCTACCAAGTATAAGTTTGAAAGCCCTGAAGCTGCAAGCGCTATAATTAAAAAAGCCGCTATGTATTTTGGAGCAAGTAAAGTGGGGATTGCCCCCTATGATGAACGGTGGGTCTATTCTGAGGTCATGGATCCGGTTGCGGCTGCTGATCCGAACCATCCGAATCCGAATAGTCCTATTCCCAATAAGCTTCCGTTTACGCCTAGCCATGTGATTGTAATGATTCTTGAAATGGATTACGACGGCTATCAGACTGCCCCGGCCTTGCCCCAAACAGCCTCTTCGGCTAATATCTACTCCAATATGGGTGTTACCTCCCGTAAGTTGGCTACATTTATCAGGACATTAGGCTACCAGTGCATACCTTGTTCCAACGATACGGCTTTAAGCGTCCCCTTAGCTATTCAGGCCGGACTAGGGGAACTCAGCAGGATCGGTATTATGATCTCGCCGGAATTCGGACCTAGACAGCGGATATGTAAAACCTTCGTGGATATGGATTTGGCCATTGATAAACCGATTAGCTTCGGAGCGATGAAATTTTGCAAGACTTGTAAGAAATGCGCGGATGCCTGTCCTTCCCAAGCAATATCCCATGATGATGAACCAAGTTTCAAAGTAAAGGAATCAACCAATCCGGGAGTCAAAAAGTGGGCGGTAGATGGAGTGAAGTGCATGACCCAATGGGGAGAAGTCGGCAGTGACTGCGGAGTTTGTATTAAAGTCTGCCCCTACAACAAACCAACCCAGGAATGGCACCATGATTTAGCGAAACTAGCAACAAGGACTCCGGCAAAACCGCTCCTGAGGTTTTTCGACGATTTGTTCGGGTATGGGAAAATAATCGTTCCAGATGCAGTTAAGAACTTCTGGAATAAATAAGAATGGAGGAAAGGTAATATGATTGTCTTCTGGTTAATCTTAGGGGCACTGATGGCATCATCCATATGGTTTGTATACATCAAATTCCAGGCTACAGGGAAAATGTCCGTAAACCGCTGGATTTTAACTGTGATCTCTGTACTTTGGGGAGGATTTACTCTGGCTTGGATCGTCAGCAGCATCGGCGAAGGTGAGATGCAGGCCGCAGGCATGGGGCTGTTAATCTTCGGAGCAATTCTCCTTGTCTTCATTATCGTTACGGTACGGTTAAATTCTTTGATACCCTCCAAAAAGAAAGCTGATAAAGTAGAGGCCGCATAATTTCAATCAAACAGATATTAACGTAACGGGAGCAAGAAATGAAAAACCTAGCAAAAAAAATAATCGTTCTTTCAGCAACAGTTATATTCTTCCTAACGTTAGGTTTGAGTTGGACTCATACAGATAACGATATCATACCGTTTATGAATCAAGTTTTTCCGGAAGCGCAATCTTTTCAAAAGATTGCGTCTTCCCCTGTTATATACGAAGGGCAAACAAAAGGTAAAAACGGCAGGGATGAAAAAATAGGCTACGTTGTAATCGAGCAAGCGGTTGCTTACGGCGGTCCGATTAAAATGGTCACAGGAATTAACCCCAAAGGAAAAATTGTAGGGACGGTTATTGCCGCCCATAAGGATACGCCATCCTTTATCGATAAGGTCATCGAGCAGAAATATCTGGAGAAATTCATCGGAAAAGACATCACGGACCCTTTGTCCATTAACAAGGATATCGACCGGATATCGGGCGCAACCTTTTCTTCCCGGGGAATTGCCAAAGCAGTTTCCCAAGGCAGCCATGCCGTAGCCAGGAGCCAATTCGGACTGGATGTGGAGGATGAGGTTGAACCGTTTAAGTTCGGGTCTAAGGAAATTGCCGTTATCGCTTTGGTTATCCTGACGGTGATTGGCGCCGCATTCAAACAGAGAAAACTGCGCTGGGTTGCCCTGATAGGCAGTTTAGTCTTCATTGGCTTTCAATATAATACGCCCATTTCGCTTGCAAATATAGCTGCACTTTTCATGGGGAATTTCCCATCTATCCGTGAAAACGTCGTTTGGTATATCCTCTTAATCGGAATCCCGGTCATCACCTTTATAATAGGAAAGAATGTTTACTGTTTCTGGCTTTGCCCGTTTGGCGCTTTGCAGGAAATCACGGCCAAAGTGGGCGGGGGTAAATTCAAATGCTGTAATAAAGCGATCGAAGCAAAAGCGGCTAAACTAAGGTATATACTCATCTACCTGGCACTCATAGGCGCGTTCCTGACGAAGTCACCGAGTTTTGCCGGTTATGAACCATTCGCCACTTTATTTGGACGGCAGGGATTTGGTATCCAGTGGCTTATTTTGCCGGTCGTGGTTTTTAGTTCTTTCTTTATCAGCAGATTCTGGTGCAGGTTCTTTTGTCCGGGCTTGATACTCAATGAGATCATTTTACGCCCCAGGAGATATGTCATGGGGATTTTAGAAAAAGCCAAATTAAAAAAGGTTCGGGGAAGCAAGGGAATTGAAGCAAGATCTGTAAATGAATTGAATAAGATCGAGGTCAAAGGATGAAAAGCAAATTAAGTATGGGGGATTTATTATTTATTGTATTGATATCGGCTGTCACCGTTATGGTTGTGATTAGTGAAATTCAGGCTTATCATGCTGTTTATTAACCTAATGACTAAAAATTGTACTTGATAATAAACTACAAAAATCATCGTGACCTTGGTTTTTTAGCCTTGGTCATTTTTTATTGGTGACCGAGATAAGGTTATGCAATAATTCCTAAATGTTTTGGCTAGATGATTTAACCTAATACCTCAGCTATCCATAAGGCATATTTCGGCTTGATGATTTTTTAGCTGCTTCAAATCTTTAATAAAGTAAAAGCCGTTCGTTTGCTCGATTAAATTCAATTCTTTTAATTTATTGAATATTTTAATAGTCGTCCCTCGATTGACACCAAGAATATTACTAATTAATTGCTGACTAGCTTTAAAATTCAGCTTAATTTTATTATCTACTTCTATCCCAAAATGATCTGCAAATGTTAATAGCAGGTTGCATATTCTCCACTCTGTATTAAAAAATTGTAGTTCGTCGAAAAGATACTCATAAAAATGAAATTTACGGGAAACTGATTGCATTACATATAGTGTTACATCTATGTCTGTTACCAATAATTCTAAAAGGTCTTTTTTTCTAAAGAAAATTAAATGCGAGTCCTCCATAGTCTCAAAATAATTGTCAATCGGAATATCGAAAAGTACACCAGATTCTAAGAATATGCTACCCTTTTCAAGAAGGGTAAGTATCTGTTCATTACCCCTTGGAGAGTATTTATAACTTTTGATCCGACCATCTTTAATATAATAAAATCTGTCTGGAACATTCCCCTGAGAAAAGACTACTTTATTTTTAGCAAAGAATAATTCTTCCCCTACGTCCAATAATTTTTCGGGGATATCACGAAATTTGACAATACGTGAAAAGGGTCTACACTCTTTCATAAAATCAAACTCCTATCATGGATTTTCTTTGAAAAAGTATTTTCCTAATTATCACTGAAACATATTTAGTTTACACTGTTTTTTTGTCAAATACCAGCTTAAATTATTTAAAAATAAATTTTATTTTGTCATTAAATTAAAATAATGTTATCTAGCCAACACCTGTTGGCTAGAAATCTATACATTCTTGTTTATTTTTTATACAGTAATTACAGATTTGTATTAAAAAAGATAATTAAGGAGGTGAGGAAACAAATGAGTACAATACTAATATTTTTGGCGGGTATATTATTTTTAGCTGGTGTTCTTTTTATTAAACCTCGTGCGAAACAGGATAAGACTTGGAAAACCGTATCAATATGGGCTTTATATGTTATTTTATTTGTTACTGCTTGTATAGGGGTTTCCTTTGTTTACATCAACGCAAGCGTTGGACACGTCAAGGCATCGAGCACGGCGATCTTCCTGTTTGGGGGGATTGCACTTATTTTGGCTATCGTCTTAGCCCGAGTCTTAGGTTTTATCGGCGCAAAGAAAAAGACCAAGTCATTACAGGCTTAGAGGAGGAAAGTGAATGTCGGAGATTTCTCAGAATAAAGAAAAAGCATTCAAACAACAATTTTCAGTAAGCCGGCGCGGTTTTCTGAAAACCGGCGTGGCTGCAGCTGCGGTCGGTGTCATGGGAGCGATTGCTGCGCCATCCAAGATGGCCAACGCTGCGTCGACAAGCTTAAGCTATCAGCCTGCCAAAGGGAAATGGTCCAAATTACGTCCCGAAGCAAATTATGGAGGAGCCTCTGTTCGTTCTGCAGAACATAATGATCAATGGCTGGGGACATCGAAGATTACAGGAAAAGTTCAAAAATTTGATGAACAAGACGGGGGATTCTGCTTAGCTATTAGAGGTTTGCTTAGCGAGAAAGCAAAATATGGGTATTATCAGTCAGGTCTAAGGAGTCCGCTGGCAACCAGTAATATTATAGCAATTAATACTATTAGTGGTCCGGAGATAGTCGATGGTCCTGTTTCACAGGAAAGACTCCCGATTCCGGATCCGGAACAGATGTCGCAGCATATTAAAGATCTTGCTTATTATCTGAGGGCTGACGAAGTAGGTATCGGTAAAATGCCTTCCTACGCTTATTATGCAAGTACAATGGAGCCTACCCAGGGGGCTTTTGCTTCAGGTATGGTTTCAAAGGATGCGACAATTACAAAGAAACCGGTTACTGCCAGTCTTCCCAATGTCATTGTTGTGGCAGTGGAACAACACTTGGAAACGTATCTGGCGTCAACAGGCTATGATGGAATCGCCGTTTCGCAATCCACACGTTGTTACCATGCTTCTGCAAATATTGCGGTAATGATGGCACAATACATCCGAATTCTCGGCTATAACGCCAGAGCCCAACATTTTGGCAACTATGAAGCCGTTATGGGACCTTGCCTTATCGCTGCCGGAATGGGTGAACTTACCAGAACGGGGGACTGTGTCGCTCACCCCAGGTTTGGATTCCGGTCAAAAGTTGCTGCCATAACGACTGATTTACCACTGGCTCTGGACAAACCGATCGACTTCGGAATGTTGGACTTTTGCAGGGTTTGTAAAAAATGCGCGGATGAATGTCCTTCTAAAGCGATTACCCTCGACCTGGATCCTGTGCCATATAACGGCTATCTGCGTTGGAACACTGATTCGAAGAAGTGTACGGAATTCCGTTGCAGTAACGAAGAAGGTGTTAGTTGCGGTAGATGTATTAAAGTATGTCCATGGAGTTCCAAGGAGGACTCTTGGTTCCATGAAGCAGGAATATGGATCGGAAGTCAGGGTCAAGCTGCCTCAAAATTGCTTAAATCAATTGATGATATGTTTGGTTACGGCACTGAAGTTATTGATAAATACAAATGGTGGCTGGAATGGCCGGAGTTTTATAAAATCCAGATGCCGAGCTGATTCGTACAGTTTAATCTGAAAATGATATTATACGGCTCGCTTCTGATTTAGGTGGGCCGTATACATTTTTCTATGTTATCCCCTAATTAAGGAGGTACATACATCTAACACCTGTTGGATAGTAGGAATCTGTTCATTTTCATTTTATCTAAATATTTATTTTATCTATAATAATATTAATCATTTACTAAACCGGAGTCCTTTGGAAATTGAATAAGGACTAGTAAAAAAATTGTGCGGGGAGGCTTAAGTATGAATTTAGACGCAATAGCAACAGCAATAGGGGAACTTGACGAGGAGAAGGTACTTTCATTGCTCAACACTTTTATTCAGGCAAATCCTTCTGAAGACGATGCTAAGCAAGTAGTAGCCGCTTGTCAGAGTGGAATGTCAATTGTTGGTGACCAATTTGAAAAAGGAGAATATTTTGTTGGAGATCTGATCTTTGCTGGAGAACTCTTAGCGAATGCCATTGAAACCCTAAAACCTTTTCTAAGTGCTGAAAATGAAGGCAATAGGGGGAAAATCGTCTTGGGAACTGTTGCGGGGGATTTACATGATATTGGGAAAAACATTTTTAGGAGCATGGCCGAAGCGGCTGGGTTTAACGTATTGGACTTGGGGATAGACCAGCCTGCCAGTGAATTTGTGAGAAGAGTGAAGGAGGTTAATCCGGAAATCGTGGGTATGAGCGGTGTTTTAACATTGGCCCTTGAATCTATGAAAAATACGGTTGATGCCTTAAAAGAAGCGGGGCTAAGAGAGAACGTAAAAATTATTATTGGCGGAAACCCCGTGACAAACAATGCATGTGAACAAATTGGAGCAGATGCCTTTACAACCAATGCAGCTGAAGGCGTAAAGATATGTCAGAAATGGGTAAGTTAAAAGGCAAGAAAATGTTAAAAACTGCTTCTAATACGTGAATAAAGGCTTTTATTTACTAAAAGGAGGAAAATTAAATGACAAATATTAACCCTTTGTATCAGGAAAAATTGACAAGATTGAATACAGCCTTTAAGAGAGGTACTCCTGATAGGGTTCCGGTTCTTCCAATCATAGAAACATTCGGTCCCTACCATGCCGGAGTTAGTGTGGAAGATGCGTATGTTAAAGACCCGAATATATTATTTCAGGTATATAATAAAATAAATGAAGAATTTTATTTGGATGGAATTCTAGAAAATGGCAATGTTTTTCCGTTAAAGATGTTGAGTAATTTTGGAGAAGGTTTGTATACCTTGACCGATAAAGGTTTTGTTATAAAAGGTAGCCATGGGCAAACTATGATGCCTGATGAATATGAACAATTGATTGCAAATCCGTTTAATTTTTTTGTTAATGTTATTATTCCGCGGAAGTTTCCTGTTTTAAAAAATGATATAGAAGGAAACCTTGGGCGTCTTAAAAAGGCCGTTGGCGAAATGATGGAGTTTTTACACTATAATGCCGTGGTTGACGGAAGAATTGAAAACGAATTGGGACTCCCGGTATTGGCCAAAGGTTTGGCTATCCTTTCTCCGGACATGTTACTTGATTACTTACGGGATTTTGTTGGGGTATCCAGTGATATCAGAAGGAAACCACAAGAATTTTATGCTGCTTGTGAGGCCTTGTTTATATCATCTATGGAGATGGCCATAGGTGCCTATACGACTCCGGAGGATAATAAGGGAGTAATCTTTGTGCCACTACATCTGCCGACTTTTCTAAAACCAAAAGATTTTGAAAAATTTTACTTCCCATTTATGAGTAAGTTTGTAGATGAAGTTTCCGTAAAGCGGGGTTATAAGATTTTCTTCTTTATGGAAAACAATTGGATGCCCTATCTTGATATTCTGCAGGGACTGCCGGATGGAGACATGATTGGGCTGTTTGAACATGGTGACTTGAAGAAGATAAAAGATTCCATTGGCAATAAATTTTGCATAGTTGGCGGAATGCCTATTGATCTCCTTCGACTTGGAACGGTAGAAAAGTGTCTCGACAAAGCCAAGGAATGTTTACAGTTGTATGCGCCCGGTGGCAACTATATTTTTTCAACCGACAAAAATTTGGTCTCCTTAAATGATGCGAAACCGGAAAATTTAGCGGCAGTATGTCAATATATTCATGAAAACGGAAAATATTAAAAGGAGAGGGAAGTATGGAAAATTATCAACTTACAGACAGTCTTGAAGAACTAAAAAAAGTACTCATCGAAAAGAACAATATGCCTGCGCCTATGGCCGAAGGGATTATTAAAGCAATGATGACAATGCTTGTAATGGCATAGATTTTCGAGTAATATGCTTGGAATTAGGATACTTTGTTTTATCTTTTCAAATATTTCTAATGCCTATCTCCCTGATTATTTTGAAAAACCAAATTCTATTTTGCCCTTTAATTAATGTTGTGCCTGCCAACACCTGTTGTATGGGAATCTATACATTATTGTTCGTTTTGAAGAACGTAACGATCAATGATATTTTTTGGAAATGACTTCAAACGATGGCTACAGAGCAAATCGTTGATGCAATGTCCGTCTTAATAACTTCAGCCGAAAATATTGTTAATGTTGCCCAGAATATTTAAATGGGACTGAGCAAAAACCTACCGGTAAAGTGTGGACAATTTATCGGTGGGTTTTTGCTTATGCTTAATATTGTTTTATCGTCGAATATTTATTTGGGTTAAAATTGTATCATCGCTGTTGAGATTACAGTTTTTCGTATGTTTAACCCCTGAGCGGAAGATATAAAGCGGTTTAAATGATTTATGAATTTAACATCTGGGGTATCATTTTTTTTGAAGTGGTAATAATAAGGTTAATAACCAAATAGTGGAAGGTGCGCACAATTTTGTTTCAATATATAATAAAAAAAATACGCTATTTGTGGCAGAACCAAAATTCAAACAATGAGCAGGTCAAGCGAACACAGAAAACCTGTCGGCGGCTATCCAAGGACCTAAAAAAAAATGTTGAGTATATCCGTAGTAGTCTAGGCAATAGTATGGATCTCATAATAAGGGACTTTTCATTAGGATCTAAGCTAGAAACCGAAAGTGCACTGATCTATCTGGATGGTATGGCGGATCTCAATAACCTCAACAATAATATCATGAAACCATTAATGAACGATAAACGGATAGATAGTACTGCCTTGGCGGGTCAGGAACTGCTGCAATTAATAAAAAAAACAATACTTACCGTTGGCTATGTTAAAGAAGTAAACGTCATTGAAGAAGTCATAAAAGAGTGTCTATCCGGAAGCATTGTTTTTTTGATTAATGGAGCTTCAGGAGCGTTAGTTATGATCGGCGGAGGGGGAGAGAGCCGCAGTGTGGAGGTGCCTCCGACGGATTCTGTTGTCCGGGGGCCGCGCGAAGGATTCACGGAAAGAATTATTACGAATATTACATTGATTCGACGAAAGTTGAAAAATCCAAATTTTACTTTAGAAACATTGATCTTAGGAGAACAATCTAAGACAACGGTCTGTATTGCTTATTTAAAAGGAGTTGTCAATCCGAAACTGATTTCGGAGATTAACCGCAGGCTCAACCGGATTCAAACAGATGTGATTCTGGAGTCAGGATATATTGAACAATATATCGAAGATGCACCGCTTTCACTTTTTGCCACGGTAGGCAATAGTGAAAAACCGGATATTGTCGCAGCCAAAATGCTGGAGGGGCGGGCAGCAATCCTCATTGACGGAACTCCTTTTGTTTTAACCGTGCCAGCACTTTTCATTGAAAGCTTTCAAAGTCCGGAGGATTATTACATCCGGCCTTTTTACGCCAGCTTGGTCCGGATCATCCGATTTATCGCTTTTATGATTGGTATCCTTGCTCCGGCAATTTATGTTGCTATATCCAGTTTTCATCAGGAATTAATTCCAACTCCCCTACTGTTTACAATGGCAACTGCGGAAGAAGGCATTCCTTTTCCATCTGTGATGGAAGCGCTGCTCATGGGTCTCATCTTTGAGATTTTGCGAGAAGCCGGAATCCGTTTACCCCGGCCTGTAGGTCAGGCTGTCAGCATTGTCGGTGCGTTGGTAATCGGAGAGGCAGCCGTCTCTGCCGGTCTGATCGGTTCGCCAATGGTGATTGTAGTGGCGTTGACTGCAATCGCCAGTTTTACGTTGCCGGCACAGACCGATTCAGAGGCGATTTTACGGATTCTTTTTGTGCTGTTTGCCGGTACTTTGGGAGTATATGGAATTATGTTGGTTTTCTTGGCATTGCTCGTCCATCTGGCCTCATTACGATCCTTCGGGACCCCGTATTTATCACCGCTGGCGCCTTTCAGCCTCCGCGATATGAAAGACACATTTGTAAGGGCCCCTTTTTGGGCAATGATCTTTCGTCCGCGCGCCATCAGTTGGCATGATCCCCAAAAACAGGAGTTCCGATTAAGCCCCGAGTATGTCTCTGAAAAATCCAAAAAAACCAGGAAATGATTTTAATGAGGGAACCATGAGAAAGATCAGTTTATTTATGAAAATCTTATTTATTAGCTGCTTGCTTTTGGTACTAAGCGGCTGTTGGGGTCGGCATGAATTAAATTCGCTGGCAATTGTTTCGGGAATCGGCTTGGACAAGGCGGATAGTGATCATGTCCGTATGACCATAGAAATTTTTAAACCGGTCAATGGAAAATCAAGTCCAAAGGATCAAAGCGGCGGCGGTTCGAAAAACTATACGAACGTCACGGACACCGGGGCGAACGAACTTGATATCCTACGTGGTTTTTCTCATGAGGTGAACAAGGAACTCTATTTCCCGCATAATCAGGTAATTGTCCTGAGCCGGGAATTAGCGGAAGAGGGTCTTCAGAAGCATATCGACTTTTTTGTCAGGAACCAGGAGGCGCGGTTAAATGTCTGGGTTCTTCTTTCGGAAAGCAAAGCAAACGAGATCCTTGATGTACCGCCGCTGTTAGGAAATATGCCGGCAGAGGAAATCAGCCGTTTGGTCGAATTACAGGGAGGAAATTCTCAGTCCTGTCAAGTCAATCTGGAACAATTTATTTCAAGTTTGATGAGCAGGTCCACATCCTCAATCCTGCCGATCATCGAAATTGCCGGTGCAGGTCAGCAAAAAAAACTCCGGCTAGCAGGAACGGCGGTTTTTAAAGGGGATAAATACGCAGGTGAACTGAACAGCCAAGAAACGCGCGGTCTTTTATGGATACGAAATGAGATCAAAAACGGCATTATTGAGGTCGAAGGAACGGATGGAGAAAAGGCCATGTTAGAGATCACCCATTCCAACACCAAGATAATTCCTACGATTGCTGACGGCAAGCTTCAATTCAAAATAGAGATTCGGGTTGAAGGCGATCTCGGAAGCCAGTCAGGTCAGGAAAGCATGGCGACCCCCACGGGATTTGAGGATTTAGAGAAAAGAACAGCAGCAGTGATAGAAAATGAAATTAATGCTGCTTTGGAAAAAGCCCAAGAGCTTAATGCCGATATCTTTGGTTTTGGAGAGGAGATCCACAGGAAGGAACCGGGAGAATGGAAAAAAATTTCAGCCGATTGGGAGAATATTTTCCAACAATTAGATCTCGGCTTGAATATTAAGACTCAGCTTAATTTTCCCGGAAGAATTACCAAGCCGGTGGAGATTCCTTAAAAAGGAGCATTAGAAGATTATGCAGCTAGAAAAAGGGAAAATGGCAAGTTCTCAACTGACTTTTTTAGTGGCGGGGATTATTCAGTGTTCTTCGCTAATGGTAGGTTTTGCCACCAGATATGCAAAACAGGATATTTGGTGGATTTCTTTAGCGGCTTTACTTGTATATTTTTTAATATCCTTATTTTTTTTGAATTTGGTCGTAAAATTTCCAGGTAAAAATATCATCCAGATCAATGACATTATTTTCGGCCCCTATGTCGGAAAATTCATTTCTATTCAATATCTTGGTTATTTTTTCTTTGTACTCGTTGCGTTCTTTCAATTTATCGGGGAGTTTGTTGTGAGCTATATCATGCCGGAAACACCGCAGATTGTGATTGAAATCCTGTTTTTTCTGATTTGCGCTTGGACGCTCAGAAAAGGAGTGGAAGTGATCGGAAGGGTCGGCCTTATACTCTCGGCGATAACAATCGTTTTGTATTCATTAACATTTTTTCTGTTGCTTAAGGACATGGAGCCGGCCAATTTTTTCCCGGTCATGGACGTTCCATTGAAAGATATGCTTTACAGTCTCTCTGTTTTAGTAGGTGTGTCCTTTGCCAATGTATTCGTTTTACTCATGCTCATGCCCTATGTCAATATTGTTAATCAGGTTAAAAGAGCGTTTCGTACGGGTTTGGTCATTGGAGGGGTGTCCTTATTTTTTATCAGTGTGCAGTACATTGCTGTTTTGGGGGATAGTGCAGCAATCATGGTTTTGCCATATTACGAGGCAGTGCGGCAGATTAACATCGCCAATGTGTTTACTAGAATGGAAATATTGGTGGCGATTGGACTCATGTTTACGCTGTTTATTGGCATAATTACGGCTTATTACGCTACAACCTTGGGGGTTGCTCAGCTACTCAAACTGCGTTCTTATGCGGAACTTGTATTGCCAATCGGGATCATCGCGCTTAATTTTTCCTTAGTGTCGTATAAATTGAGTATTCATATGGCTCGGAAGGAATCTGCGTACCTTCTATATATAAGTTTTCAATTGCTTCTTCCGCTTGCTTCTTTGGTCGTGGCTAAAATAAGAAAGTTGCCAAGCGGAGGGTAGCATTTTTGTGCCGCTAAGGACTTCAATATCCGCGTTTAAGGAGGTTCGAATGTATATTTTCCTATTGATAGCTGCGTTTGTCATCATTGTGCTCAGAGAAGCGCCCAGCCTGGTGAGTAGAAAACAGTGGCGGGAGCTGATCGTTTTTTCCACTTTCTCAATTATTGCGTTCACACTCACTTTTCTGCAATTAATCCATGTAAAGTTTCCTGACATTTATCAAGGAGCAGAGGTTCTCAAAAAGATACCGGCAATTCATTCTTTTTTACAATAAGCGTTTACTCACTCTTTAGCTGGAAGAATTGGAAAGATCAAAAATGCTGGACGATCATGGTAAAAATAAAAAAATGAAAAGCACCTCTGCGAACACTCGATCCGAAATTCACAGGGTGCTTAGCGTAAGTTTATTTTCAAGTTCGGGGCGTTATTTTATTTCTGGTCGGTTATTAATTACTGATAATGCAATTTCAGTCTGATAATTTTTTAGCCTTTGCAAATCTTTAATAAAATAATAGCCGTTTGTTTGCTCGATTAAATCCAGTTCTTTTAATTTATTGATCACCTTTATAGTCGTGCCTCTAGTGACGCCCAGCATGTCACTAATAAACTGCTGACTGATTTTAATATTCAGCTTGATTTTATTTTCTATTTCCATTCCAAAATTATCGGCAAATGTTAATAATAGACGGCATAGTCTCCATTCTGAGTCATAAACCAGCAGTTCAGTAAAAAAGTAACCACTTGCAAAAAACTTGTAGGTAATCGATTGTAATATTGATAGCGTTACATCAAAGTCGGTTTGTAACAAATTCAAAATGTTTTCTTTCCTAAAAAAAAGTAAATGCGAAGGCTCCATTGTCTTGAAATAACCATCACTAGGAATACTGAAAATTGCGTTGGCTTCCAAAAAGATACTTCCCTTGTCTATAAGGCCACATATGTATTCATTACCATTTGTAGAGTATACACAAGATTTAACCAGTCCATCTTTTAGATAATAAAATCCATCGGGGACATCTCCGGCAGAAACAAGTATCTTATTTTTAGCAAAGAAAACTTCTTCTCCTACGTCCAATAATTTTTGAGAGATATTAGAAAGTTTGATAATTTGTGTAAAATTATCTTTTCTAATTTCTTCCATAAATGGCACACTCCCCTTCGATAGATTTTCCTGAAATTCATCTAGGGTATAAAGCATCATAATTTCGTTGTTAGAAGATATTTCTTTATTATGATCCTGCAATATTGTTTTGATAATATTTAGTGTACACCAATTTTTTGTCAGAAACCAGCCTGATTTTTTTATTACGCTTGATTCTCCCTTTTAATATTGAAACAACTATTTTATTTTGTCCTTAAAATTAAATTTATTAATGTTCAATAGTGTACACCTGTAAAATAGTTATCTATTCATAATATTTTATTTTATCTATGATAATTGTAGTTCAAATATTTTAAGGAGGAGATAAGGTATGATTCCTGAAAATGACAAAGAGAAAAAAACTCAGAAGAAAAAAACTTTTTCCAAAGAATTTAGCAGACGCGGTTTTTTGAAGACCTCTCTAGGAGTAGGGGTCGGAGCAGCAGGTGCCGCATTGTTCGGTTCTGAACTGCTGGGAAGTAATAGCATCGCAAATGCACAAGTTGTCGAGCATGATGACATGCCGGTGGAAATCTCCAGTGACTACAAACGGTATAGCATGGCTTCTCAGGCTCCGATTGGTGCTGTCTCTGCAGAATATGCCGGAAAAAGGTTTGGGACAATACCTCAAGAAGGAGGAGAGGGCTGGGGACAGCTTGAGTTCGCCTTTGATCATGCCTGCTGGTCAATTGAAGAGGATATCAATAAGGGTCTGGGCGCTCCGGGTTTTCAATCGCAAGGGTTATTTACTTGGGAAGGTGAAGTAAACCCCAACAAGTACCAATTTGAAAGCCCCGAAGCTGCGAGCGCGATCATCAAAAGAGTAACAAAATTCTGGGGATCATGTAAGGTCGGGATTGGCCCTTATGATGAACGGTGGCTCTTTTCTGAAGTTCTCGATCTCGCAACGGGTAAACCTGTTCCCAATAAGTTACCGTTTACGCCTACAAATGTTATTGTGGCGCTTTTTGAAATGGATTATGACTGCTATCAGACTGCCCCAGCTTTGCCCCAAGGGGCTGCTTCCGGCAATGAATACTCCGATGCGGGTGTTCTCCTCCATAAGTTGGCTAAATTTATCAGGACATTAGGCTACCAGGCCATACCTTGTTCCAATGATACGGCTTTAAGTATTCCCTTGGCTATTCAGGCCGGCCTAGGGGAGATCAGCAGAATCGGTATTATGGTCACTAAGGAATATGGGCCGAGAGTGCGGATATATAAATTGTTCACGGATATGCCATTGGCTATTGATAAACCGGTTACCTTCGGAGCGATGGAATTCTGCAAAACCTGCATGAAATGTGCTGACGCCTGCCCGTCACAAGCAATATCCCATGATGTAGAACCAAGTTTTAAAACATCTTCCATAACGAATCCGGGAGTCAAAAAATGGGCTCAAGATGGCGTGAAGTGTATGACCCAATGGTCAAAAGTCGGTACTGACTGCGGTATTTGTATTAAGGTCTGCCCTTACAACAAACGCCAGGAATGGCATCACGACTTAGTAAGGTTGGGCACAGAAACACCTGCAAAACCTGTTCTGAGGTTCTTTGACGATTTGTTCGGTTATGGTAAGATTTCTGTTCCGGATGCAATAAAGGAATTCTGGAATAAATAAGAAAAGAGGAGAGGTAATATGATTATTTTCTGGTTAACCTTGGGAGCACTCATGGCATCATCCATATGGTTCGTATATATCAAATTCCAGGCTGCAGGAAAAATGTCCGTAGCCCGCTGGATTTTAACGGCAATATCCGTGATCTGGGGAGCATTTCTCCTGGCTTGGATCGTCTACAGCATTGCCGAAGGTGAGATGCAGGCTGCCGGCATGGGATTCTTAATCTTCGGAGCGATTCTTCTTGTCTTAATTATCCTTACGGTACGCTTAGACTCCTTGATACCTTCAAAGAAGAAAGCCAATAAAGTAGAGGCGGCATAATTGTAATAAGTCGAATGTTCAATAGGAGCAGAAATGAAAAACTCAGCAAATAAAATCATTATGTTTGCAGCAGCAGTTGTATTCCTCCTAACGTTGGTTTTTAGCTGGACTCATACAGATAACGATATCATACCGTTTATGAATCAAGTGTTCCCGGAAGCGCAATCTTTTCAAAAGATTGCGTCTTCCCCTGTTATATACGAAGGGCAAACAAAAGGTCAAAACGGCAGGGAAGAAAAAATAGGCTACGTCGTAATCGAACAAGCGGTTGCTTATGGCGGGCCGATTAAAATGGTTACCGGGATAGACCTGCAAGGAAAGATTGTCGGGACGGTTATCGCCGCACACAAGGATACACCATCATTTATCGATAATATTCTAGATCAAAAATATTTGGAAAGATTCATCGGAAAAGACATCACAGATCCTTTATCCATTAACAAGGATATCGACCGGATATCGGGTGCAACCTTTTCTACAAGGGGGATAGCCAAAGCGGTTTCCCGGGGAAGCCATGCCGTAGCCAGGAGCGAGTTCGGGCTGAATGTTAAGGATGAAGTGGAACCGTTTAAGTTCGGGTCCAAGGAAATTGCCGTCATAGCGTTGGTCATCCTGATAGTGATTGGCATGGCATTCAAACAAAAAAAATTACGTCGGCTTGCCCTTTTAGGAAGTTTAGTCATCATTGGTTTCCAATATAATACGCCCATTTCGCTTGCAAATATTGCCGGACTTCTCATGGGGAATTTCCCATCAATCCGTGAAAACCTCGTTTGGTATATCCTCTTAATTGGAATCCCGGTGATTACCTTTATAATAGGAAAGAATATTTACTGTTTCTGGCTTTGCCCGTTTGGCGCTTTGCAGGAAATCACAGCCAAAGTGGGCGGCGGTAAATTCAAATGCTGCAATAAAGCAATCGAAGCCAAAGCGGCTAAATTAAGGTATATACTCATATACCTGGCACTCATAGGTGCATTCCTGACGAAGTCACCGAGTTTTGCCGGTTACGAGCCATTCGCTACTTTGTTTGGTCGTCAGGGATTTGGTATTCAGTGGCTTATTTTGCCGGTCGTGATTTTTAGTTCTTTCTTTATCAGCAGATTCTGGTGCAGGTTCTTTTGTCCGGGGTTGATACTCAATGAGATTATTTTACGCCCCAGGAGATATATCATGGGGATTTTAAAAAAAGGGATACCAGAGAAAGTGAAATTGAAAAAGGTTCAGAGAATTAAAGGAGTCGAAGAAATCAAAGCAAGATCTGCAAATGAATTGAATAACATCGAGGTTAAGCAATGAAAAGCAAATTACGTATAGGAGATATAGTATTTATCTTATTGATTTTAGCTGTCGCCATCATGATTGCAATAAGTGAAGTTCAGTCTTACCATGTTATTTCTTAACAAATATTTTGATTTATGGCGTATAATTATGAACAGTCTCTATATGTTGTAATAAAACTTAACTCATGTCGACAGAAAGGTTGTATAAAGTAACTCAATTATCTAGAAATAGAGGACTGTCCCCTAATATGAAGGCTCAGTCCTCTAATGGCCACTTACTTCCTCTAAAGAGTTAACTTGCATGACGTTGAAATATACTATTTATCGGAAAACCAAAGCCAGATAAGTTAAGAATGTTCTCCCGTCTACACATGGATCCGCTAAAGGCGGATCCATGACGTCAGCCACAGTCACAAAAAAGCTGGTGACGGTCTGATAGACTGTCACCAGCTTTTTAGAAAATAAGAGTCCTCAAAAATTACGCCTTAAAATCGTTCCGATTAACCGGGTACGTTGAGAATTACTTCACGTCATACTTATAAAGCTCCGGAAGTTTAGTGAGCTGCTCCAGGTGCTGCAGGTGCTGCAGCAGCCTTGAGAACTGCTTCAACGTCATACTTATAAAGTTCCGGCCACTCCAACCACCACTTGTATTTTTCAATCTCTTCCGTACCGTAACCAAACATATCATCGATAGTTTTAAGCAACTTTGAAGCATTTTCTCCTTTGCTGCCAATAAAGATTCCCGCTTCATGGAACCAGGAATCTTCTTTGGAGTTCCAAGGACATACTTTCACACATCTTCCGCAGCTGACGCCTTCATCGTTAGCTGCGCGGAATACCGTACATTTCTTAGAATCAGTATTCCAGCGGAGATAACCCTTGTGCGGCATAGGATCCTTCTCAAAAGTAATCGCCTGTGCAGGACAGTAATCCGCACACTTCATACACACTCTGCAGAAATCCAGTGCGCCAAAATCAATCGGTTTATCCGGTGCCAAAGGCAAATCTGTTGTAACTGCTGAAGTTTTATGACGGAAACCAATACGAGGATGCGCACAAGTATCACCTGTCCTGGTTAGTTCACCCATTCCGCAGGCAATCATACAAGCCGGTATAAGAACTTCGTAGTTCCCAAAATGATGGGCCCGGGCATTATAACCCAGCTGTCGAATATAATTCGCCATGATGACCGCCGCATTGGCAGCAGCATGGTAACACCGGTTTGATTGGGCGACACCCATGGAGTCATATCCTGTTGAAGCCAACCATGTTTCCAAATGCATCTGTACAGACATACAAATAACGTAAGGCATTTTATCTGTAATAGGTGCTTTTCCATAAGGAACACTTTCGGGAACAGCTTTCGTAAGATATGCGGCTAAGGGCGGAGCCATTTGGCTAGCGTAGTAAGCATAATCAGGCATATTACCGATTCCTACCTCGTCTACACGAAGATAATAGGCAAAATCTTTAATATGCTGAGACATCTGTTCGGGGTCAGGTATCGGCAATTTTCTAGGACTTGGCTTGCCAGTGAGCATTGCAGGTGCACTGATTGCTCCAATAGCACCTGCAAACGGTGCCACCATCGGAGACCTAAGCATTGTAGTAAGAATTCCTGCCTTTGCTTTGTCACCCAGTTCTCCTGATACAGCCAGGGCAAACCCGGCATCTTTCTCATCGGTTTGAACCACTTTTCCGAGAAGCTTGGTCGTCCCGAGCCACTCGCTATTATTTTCTACATAACGGACGGTTGCTCCGCCGTAATTGTTAACAGGACGCAATTTTGACCATTGTCCTTTGGCGGGCTGATAGTCCAAACTAGGTGACGATGCTGCTGCGTTGGCGATCTTGGCCGGAGCCGCAATCGCACCCATGACGCCCATTGCAGCGGCTGCTGCCCCGGTTTTCAGAAAACCGCGGCGGCTGACCGAAAATCCTTTTTTGTTATTTTCTGAATTTGCGGACATTCGTTTTCCTCCTCTAAGCCTTGATTGATTCATTGACCTTTTTATTAATACGGATAAACCCTAAGATGCGCGCCAGCACTATTGCCAATATGATCGAAATACCTCCGAACAGGAAAATTGCCGTGCTGGATGCCTTAACGTGTCCTACGCTGGCATTAATGTAAACAAAGGAAATCCCCATCCAAGTGACGGCATACCAAATAACATATAAGGACCAGTTCAGTACCGTTTTCCACATTAGATTCTTTTGGGCGCGAGGTCTAATCCAAAGAATCCCCGCTAAAAATAACACACCGGCAAGAAAAATTAAGAATGTACTCATAAATCCACCTCCTTTTAGATATAAGTCTACTGATTTATTCGGTGGGAATGTTAATTTAAATTAACAAATTAAAATATTCTTCTGGTTGTGCACATCATAAAAAATATCTCCCGGATTTCTCCGGGAGTAACTATGAACCAAAAATTACTTGATAATTCTTTGCAAGTTATTGCTGGAATCTTTAATATTCTGTATCCGTTTGAAAATGACCTCAATGTTTGCATTTTGTTCTTCTGTGGTTGCCATCAATTCTTCTGTTGAAGCCGAATGTTGCTCGGCAATACTTGCAATACTTTCCGTTTCTTTATTAATGAGTGAAAATAGCTCTACCATGTTATTAATTCTTCTGTTCTCCTCGGTTATGTTTTTCCTGGTCTCTTCAAAAGAAGCCATAATCATTTCAAAGGTTTGATTAACTTGCTTGACCACTGCCGCGCCTTCTTGAGTTGCCGTCTGTCCTTTATTCACTTCGTCAAGGGCGTTTTTGGTTTTTTCCTTTATTTCGTAGATTATTTGACTGATTTGCCTTACGGTGTTTGCGCTTTGTTCAGCAAGCTTCCTTACCTCTTCAGCGACCACTGCAAATCCTCTGCCGGATCCACCGGCTCTGGCAGCCTCAATGGCGGCATTTAATGCCAATAAATTCGTTTGTTCTGCGATTTGATTAATGCCTTCTAAGAAGTTATTTACTTCATCCATGTTGCTGCTTAATTCCTGAACAGTAACATAGGATTTGTTAACCGTCTGATTGACGAGATCCGCTTGCTTGCCCATCATACTTATTTTCTCTGAGCCTTCCATTACGGCACTTATGGCATTTTCCGAAACGCTTTCAAGTTGACTTGAAAAATTGACTATCTCTGAAATTTTCCTATCCGCCTCTTTTATCATCTGACTAATCTGAGTAATGCTTCCGGTCTGACCTACGACACCCTTGGTGATTTCCTGGAAAGCTGTTCCCATTGCGTTACTTATTTCACTAATTGTTTCAAGGTTATTATTCGCTTCATAAATATCCTCGTTTAAAGCTAAGGTACTTTCTTTAATTACTTTGATTTCACCTTTCTTTTCTTCCAGTAGTTCGTCAAGCTGCCTTTGTTTGTTAATCGACGCAATTATCGTTTCAGCTCCCCATCTTACCAAAAAATAAAGACTGATTGTAGATAGAATGATAGACGTAATTTCTCCCGGAAGAAGACTGCTATCAAGAATATTCCAAGCAACCTTCATGAGGATAAGTGTTGCTAAAAGAACGATGCCGGCAAATGCGAGTAAATTTTTTCGCAAGTAAAGAGCTACAATGCATAGACAAGTGATAGCCATGCCTTCGGCATTGGCCGGCGAAAGAGTCATCGAATTCGCTACAATCGCAATAAAGGGAAAGATCAACAAATACACAACAATATTCTCATATTTCTTAAGGAATAAAAAAGCGGCCGAAATCACAACCGCACATACAAGTAGGATTAATGCTGGAAGAGCGAGGACATTCGCGCCCGTAAAAAAAGAAATAATCAGGGATGTCATCAAAACAGAGATAATTGCTAGAATAATCACATTTACTTTTCTGTAATAGGTTTGCATGAATTTGTCTTCTCCCATACTATCAGCTCCTCAAAAATTTAGTTATTTATAAAATACTTTAGAATATCGTGTCAATTTTAGTTAAATTTTACTAACCCTTATAGCCGCTTTCAGTTTCTTCTAATTCGTAAAGTTCCTGGCACTTCAGACTAAAAAAGATGTTTCTCAAATGTCAGCTCTTTTAATCTATCTAAATCATGGATAATGATTTTGCCTTTCTTTTTCTCGATAATCTTTTGCTTTTCCAAATATCCTAATACTTTGGATATCGTGACATGATGGACTCCTGAGATTTCAGAAATAGTTCTCTGAGACAATTCGAGACGGACTTCATATGAATTTCCTACGGGTATTCCGTTGGAAATACATAGACCGTAAATCAGTCTTACTATCCTAATCGTCGGATTGAATAATTCCATTTCAACTGTTTGCATCATAAAATAAAGGCTTTTAGAAAAAGTATTCTTTAAGATTTCAAAAAATATATCGTCATCTATTTGAAACATTGCTTTGAGCTGCTCCTCAGTGAAAAAACATACGCTGCATTTTTCTATAGCGGTTATATAGGAATTATCATGATTCATCGGAAAGAGCTTGCACAGGATTCCATTTTTGCCGCAAAAATAATGCAATCTTTCCCTGCCGTCCTCTGTTACCATTTTGATTTGGACTTTTCCTGAAAGCACATAGATTAGCATCGGCTCACTATCCCCTGGTAAAGTAATAGCACTTCCTTTTGCATAGGATTTCACAATTCCTAGATGGATAAATTTTTGCAGTTTCTCGACAGGGTAGAATGTGTCAGGAATTGTTCTTGCCACCTCATCAGAAAAATCGTATTTCATACCTTCCTCCCTCCTTCCTGTATATACCTCTTCGTAATTTATTTGATGGTCATTTGAATGATAAAAGTTTTTAAATTTAGTATACATTAACTTTGATTAATTTAATATGGATTTAACTTTCCAAGATTTCCTCTTCATATTGTATATTATTTCTAGCCAGCGCTTTAATCATATAGAAATTAGTAAAATGTTATATAAAATTTTAAGGAGGGGATATCGATCCTAATATTTTTTTTAGTTATGTAGCATGCGCCAACATTATGAGTTTTTATATTATGATAATATTTATTATAACAAGTCGGATGCCGTAGAAACAAAAAGGACAATAGAATGAAATTCTTAGGGGAATAATAATTATGGAAAAAAATTTTAACAACAATTATCTTTTACCGAATCATTTTTATCCAATAAATAAGTTGAAAAAATATCTCAATATGGGGATCGTCCGGAATTACCAAAAAGGGGATTCCGTTGTTTCACCCGGAGAGATCATTGATAGCGTTATCTATGTTATTTCAGGAAAATTAGGTATTACTTTTCTAACTGAGGATGGAAGAAGGAGGTTAATGTTCCATGCTGATGCTGGTACGTTTGCCGATCGATTATTTCAGCCTGATGATTGTCTCGTTGATGTTGTTTCGGAAGAAGAGAGCATTGTATGTTTTTTTTCAAAAGACCAGCTGCTTGAGATGTTTCAGCAGGATAAGGAAGTTCTCTGTGAATTTATTACGAGTTATGCATCAAAATGCGGCTATTTCATGCATGAAGCTAAGGAGATGGCTCTTTATAATCCTTCGGTTCGGGTTCTACGATTGCTTTATAAACTCTGCCTTGCGAAAGGAGAGCTAGTTAACAATGTTTATGAAATTAATATTAAGTTGTCGCAAAAGGCTATTTCCGAAATGACAGGTGTCCATTATGTGACTGTCTGCAAAATATTCCAAAATCTAAGAGAAAAGAACATTTTGCGTAAAACATCCAATAAGATTATAATCTTTGACTTAAAAAGACTTAAAGATCAGATCAGCAACTGACGAACCTTTCGTCAGTTATTTTTTGGTTTGGGACAAAAAGAAGACAGGTATCTTTTCATGCAAAAAAGTTGATATTGATTGTATGAATGATAAAAAAATTTAAAAACTTATAATCCATATTATAAGAATTAGTAAAACAATATATGTACAATGTACTTAGTGATTCGACCAAATCATAAAAAGAGGAGGTGAAGATAATGGGTACATTGTTAATTTTTATTGCCGGTGTGTTATTTTTAGCGGGGATTCTTTTTATTAAACCTCGCGCCAAAAGGGACTTAATGTGGAAAACAGTACTGAACTGGGCCTTATATGTTATTTGGTATGCCATCACGTGGATGGGGGTTTCCTTTGTTTACATTAACGCATCGGTCGGCCATGTTAAAGCAACAAGTACGGCTATATTCCTGTTCTTAGGAATATCTGTGGTGCTTGCTGTCGTTCAGGCACGGCTGCTAGGTTTTATCGGCGTGAAAAAAACCGGAAACGCAAGTTCACAACAAGCTTGATTGGGAGGGAAGAAATTGGGTAACGAACAAAAACAGCAGTTAAAGATAAACCGGAGAAATTTCCTGAAAGCCGGTGCTGCAGCTACTGCTATGGGGGTTGTCGGGGCGCTGACAGCGCCTGCCAAGGCTGCCAGTGCGGCAGGTGAGGCGTTTAAGTATACGCCCGCACCCAAAGGTCAATGGTCCAAACTGCATCCTGTCCATGATATGGGCAGCGTCTCGCTCCGTTTTGTAGAGCACAACGACCAGTGGCTGGGAACTACGAAAATTGTCGGACCGATAAAGAAAACCAGCCAATACGACAGTGGGTTTGATCGTTGTGCTGAGGGATTAGTCAGTCAAAGAGCACAATTGGGACTCTACAATCTCATCCCCAAAGACCCTATGTCCCTGGCGATAGTTATGGGAACAAGCCTACCGAAACCCCTCGTGGAAGGTCCCGTTGCTCCTGTGAAAACGGAAATTCCAGATCCGGAACAAATGTCGATGCATATCAAAGACCTGGCATATTTTTTAAGAGCCGATGATGTGGGAATCGGCAAGATGCCATCGTATGCTTACTGGTTTGAAAAAACGATATATGAACCGTTTGGCACAAGAGAGTTGCTTGAATTACCCAGGGAACAGTGCGTCAAGCCAATAACTGAACCGGAGATGCCCTATGCTATTGTGGTTATGGTCGATCAGAATCTGAAAACAACGCTCGGTTCCACAGGTTATGACGCTATCAGCCAATCCCAATCTTTCCTGGGATATCACGCAACTGGAGTCATTTCTGTTATTATCGCGCAATATATCAGAAATCTTGGTTATAACGCCCGGGCGCAATACGCTGTGGATTATACAGCAAATATGCCTCCGGTTATTATAGCGGCAGGATTGGGCGAACTGTGTCGCACAGGTGATTGTGCTATTCATCCCCGGTTGGGATTCCGTAATAAGGTGGCTGCTGTTACAACAGATTTGCCGCTTGCTCCGGATAAACCCATTGATTTTGGGCTTCTTGACTTCTGCCGTATCTGTAAAAAATGTGCTGAAAATTGTCCTAACGGCGCTATTTCACTCGACGATGATATGCAAGAAGTGAACGGTTACCTGCGTTGGAAAAACGATGCAGACAAGTGTGCCGAATTCCGGGTAAGTAATGAAGAAGGTGTCTGCTGCGGAAGATGCATGAAGGTCTGCCCGTGGAATTCCAAGGAAGATTCCTGGTTCCACCAGGCGGGAACTTGGATTGGAAGCCAGAGTAAAACTTCTGCGTCGATGCTGAAAGCCATTGATGATATGTTTGGATATGGCACCGAACAGATCGAGAGATATAAGTGGTGGCTTGAGTGGCCGGAAAAATACAAACTGCCTCCGGTAAGCGTTCTAACTGCGCCGTAAAGTCCACTCTAATTAGATTCCAAAATACAAGAGTATTAGAATTCTTTAGCAATGAAGTAATCAAACATGAGAAGAGCTGTTGAGGACGAATGAAAAAGTCGGGTGTCAACAGCTCTTTTATAAAATCAATGCCATAAATACTGATATTTCAGGGTGAGCTGTCAAAGTAAATGCA